>CAVBNJ010000307.1:0-3836 GCA_963596755.1 bacterium | reverse complement strand
GAGTAAAGGTTTTGATCCTTATGTTAAAGGACGATTCTTTTGTTTATAACCTGTCCAACTGTGGCGATAACTGTGCAAAATGGGTATTGAAAATCGCAGAAAAAAAAGATTTGACGGTATATCTGCAGCATATTATGCATTTTGAAGGCAGTTTTAAAATTCAGATCATGAACACGGGAAAGATTGTATGTAATCCGGAAGAATATGTGGAAGGATTGCTGGAGGCGGAGGAAATGGAAGATGAGAGGAAGCTACTGGTTCAAGGCTAAGAGTAAAAAGGTACTGTTTGAATTTTCCATAAGAAGAAATATCACAGTCATAAAAGGAGACAGTGCGACTGGGAAAACGACACTTCTGCATATTTTATATGAATATTTGAGAGTTGGAAAACAGTCAGGATATTCTGTTTCGACGAATGCGGCGTATTATGTTTATCTTCGGGATGAGGTCGGACGTGACTGGAAAGATGCATTAGCTTTGCTGAAAAATACCGTCATTTTTATTGAGGAAAATAATGACTTTGTGTTTACCAGGGAATTTGCAGCCTTTGTCAAAGAATCAGGAAATTACTTTGTCCTTGTAACCAGAGCGCCATTGAAAATGCTGCCTTATAGTATTCATGAAATTTATGAAATTATTACAGATGGAAAACGCACGGATATCAGGGAATCCTACCATGAGTTTAAGGAAATCTACAGTAATTATCCCATTCCGGAGAACAACAGGCTTCAAAATATAGTTACAGAAGACAGCAATTCAGGATATCAGTTTTGGGAACATGCATTTAAGGGCAGAAATATAATTAGTTCTAACGGAAATGGAAATCTGATCAAACGAGTAAAAGAACTGGAAACAGGAGATACGCTGGTAATCGCAGATGGAGCGGCATTTGGTCCTTTGATTGAAAATTGCATGAGTTCCTTTCAGACACAGAGTACCCGCAGGATTTCCATGTGGCTGCCGGAATCCTTTGAATATCTGATTTTAAAATCCGGTATCATTAAGTCAGAAAAACTAACCCGGATATTGGAGCAGATACCAGAATATGTTGAATGTGAAAAATACGAAAGCTGGGAGAGTTTCTTTACAGAACTGCTGGTTACCATAACTGCCGATGGGGCAGAAAAATATTCGAAACATATGCTGAATACGTATTATCTGCAGGAGTGGGCAGTTGAAAAAATAAAAGAACAGATGCCGGAAGAGATGAAAACGGCAGAAATAAAATAAATGGGAAGGCCGTCGGAATTTTATCAAAAACAGATAAATTTCCGACGGTCTTCTCCTGTTATTGAAGATTAAAATACTTTACAGATAAATTTGCTGTGCAACAATTTTGTGGTCAGTCCTCTGCCGGCTGATCGGAGAGAAGGACGCTTCCGTTGACGGTGGTTGCCTGAATGGAGAGCCTGGAACTGCCGGAGCGGGTGAAGGTTTTGGAATAGGATTTGGTTCTGCCGCCCGCGACAAGACGGATTTTGCCGGTTGTTGTGGAGGCCTGAACTGCCGCATCGGCGAGGCCTTGCGGGAGGTGGAGTTTTACGGAACCGTTGACGGATTTTGCCGTGAGGGATTCGGTGCAGGTTCCTTCGAAGAGGACTTTGCCGTTGATACCGTTTAAAGCTGCGCGGGAGCAGTCACCCGTGATCTGGATTTTGCCGTTGGTGGCGGAGACATCGAGGCTGTCTGCGCACAGACGGGCAAGAACGATCTTTCCGTTGGTCGCCTGGATCTGGCAGCTGGCGGCGGAGAGAGAATCACCGGTGATTTTGCCGTTGGTGGCGGAGAGTTCCAGCGTCTCGAAGGAGAGTTCATGCAGTTCGGTTTCGCCGTTCAGAGAGCGGAGTGTCAGTTTCTGTACCGTGGACGGGATCTGGAAGGAGAACAATTCTTTCTGATTCGGACGGTAGAAGAGGTGTTTCCAGAATTCGGTCGGGGAGAGTTTTTTCTCGCGCAGATAAAAGGTATTGCCGTCGATGCCGGCCTCGAAGCGGTCCGGATTGAAATCGCCGGAGAAATCGAATTCGACCGAAGCAGAACTGCCTGGGGCAAATTCGGCAGATGCGTTCCGCAGGGAGAGCTCCATGGAAGTGATGGCCGTGGATGGGTCATACGGATAAGCCTGGCGGGATTCTTCAAATGGTGTTTCCGATGTTTCTGCATGGGAAGTGACGGTATCCGCTTTTCCGACAGGATGCTCCGTGGTGGCGTATTCCTGGCGGAAAAATTCGAGAACATCGTCGACATTGCCGAGCTCCGCACAGATTTCCTCATCAGAGAGACCCTGGCTGCGGGCGTCGGCGAAGTGGGATTCAAAATCGTTTAAAATTTCTTCTGCGGCGGCAGAATCGAAGGACGCGAGGCCCTGTTTTAGTGCGTTCATATATGCTTCATACGTTGTATTCATGATGATTTTCCTTTCTGATTAGAGAGTTTCGTCTGCGATCAGACGATTGACCTGACAGGTGAACTCCAGCCATTCCTGTTTTTTCTCCTGCTGATACGTTTTGCCGGTTTCCGTCAGATGGTAATATTTCCGGGCGGGGCCGGATGCAGATTCCTGCAGATACGTTTCCACGTAGCCGGCTTCTTTGAGCCGCTTTAAAATCATATAGAGTGTTCCAGCGGCGATGGACATTTCGCGGGAAATGGCGTCGGTCAGCTCGTAGCCGTATTTATCCTCGCGGGTCAGCTGCGAGAGGACACAGAGCTCGAGGACGCCTTTTTTGAGTTGTGGATTCATACGAATACCTCCTTGTTGAGTAGATCATAACACAGACTATATCATAATGCAATATAGTAAACGAAATTTTTCTCCTGCCATGTGTTCGATTTTATACATGGAAATGCCTTGAAAAGAACCGCGGATTTCCGTATAATCAAGCAGAACCCTGAAAACGGCAGGAATTTTCCGGGATCCGGGAAACGGACAGACACCGGAAAATACAGATAAATGCAAAGATGGTTAGTTGGAAAGAAGAGGAAAAAACATGAGTGAAATGAATCAGAATAACAATGGACCGGTAAAAGGTGCGATCCATTCGATCGAGAGCTTCGGCTCTGTCGACGGACCTGGCGTACGCTACGTGATTTTTGTGAAGGGCTGCAACATGCGGTGCCAGTTCTGCCACAACCCGGACACCTGGACGACAAAGGACGCCAACTGGCAGACCGCAGATGAGGTGCTGAAGAAAGCACTGCGCTATAAAAACTACTGGGGAGAAAAGGGCGGTATTACCGTGAGCGGCGGAGAACCGCTGCTGCAGATCGACTTCCTGATTGAGCTGTTCCGCAAAGCAAAAGCACATGGAGTTCACACGACACTGGACACGAGCGGAAATCCGTTCACAAGAGAGGAGCCGTATTTCAGCAAATTTAACGAGCTGATGAAATACACGGACCTGCTGCTGCTCGACATCAAACTGATCGACGACAAGGCCCACAGAGAACTGACTGGCTGCACCAACGAGAACATCCTCGACCTGGCGCGCTACCTCGACGAGATCGGCAAACCAGTCTGGATCCGCCACGTCCTCGTCCCGGAACGCAGCGACTACGACGAGTACCTGATCCGCCTCGACGAATTTTTACACACCCTGAAAAACGTACAGCGTGTGGAAGTCCTTCCATACCACACCCTTGGCGTCTTCAAATGGGAAACCTTAGGAATCCCATACAAACTTGAAGGCATCAACCCGCCGACCAAAGAACGCGTGGAAAATGCAAACAAACTGCTGCATACGGCAGAATATACGGGATATCTGAAATAAAAAGCAGGCTGATAGAGAGAAGTTTGTGAAAAAGTAACAAATTTTATAAAAAGTTTATAGTATATC
>CAVBNJ010000306.1:0-3843 GCA_963596755.1 bacterium | reverse complement strand
GTCGTGTAATATCGCCCTGACACATCGTACAGATCTACATCCGTCATCGTGTCGCGGGATACCTGAAGAACTCTGGCTGTTTCATTACTCTTGTCCAGCGAAATAATCATCAGGCAGTCCGCCTGCCCGGAAGTTCCCGGCATATTGGAGAGTGAAACTTCCGCATCTTTATCAATTCCCATAAAAAGAATATTGGTCAGATTTTTATTATATGCATATTTTTTTCCATTGTAAAAGATCGTGTCTGATGTATCATTTTTCACATTTTCGCTGTTTGTTTCTTCCTCTGCCTGCTTTTTATTTAACTGATTCAGCGAAACATTCTGATACAGATACCATAAAACAGCCGCAGCAATCAGAACAATTGCTGCGGTGAGTATCGTGATCAACATGGTCTTTTTGGTTTTACTGCTCATTTTTCAACACTGCCTCCAAAAGAAAACGCTGGTCATCATTGCCATTGCAGGTAGACAACGTAAGAATCTTGTCTTCCGTTCCAACCTGTACATCATCACGAAAATGTGTGGAAAAATTCCGCACATTCTGAATCGAATCCAGATACGCCTGGCGTCCTTCTTCGCTGGAAAAATCAAAGCTGTTTAAAATATGACGATTGTCGTAAGTGACAGCCGCGAATACTTCATACGTAAAAATGTGATCCGGCGTATAAATATAAATTTCCGGATGCGCCGCCATATATTCCGGATCCGCATACTGTGTCAGCGTTCCGAACATGGTTCCATTTTTCATCTTGTGGCCGTAGATCACCGTATTGTAATCGCTGAAATCCATGCTCGTCTGCGTCTCTGTATAAATAGATCCCGGCAATCCCTCTGTTCCGTCGATCGTGTGATTCAGATAATACGAATCATCTCCGACTCTCTGCGCAACCGGGTAATCAATCGCCGTATCCGGAATCTGGATCCACGCATAGATTTCAGAGTTTTCTGCCTGCAGCGATGCAAAATCAATCGGAATCTCCGGTTTTTCCGCCTCTTCCGTCGGAGCTGCTGTCGCCGTCGGCGTCGGAGAAGCAGTCTCTTCCGGTGTCGGCGTCACGGTCTCTGTTACATGGGCTTCTTTTGCAATGTCCTCATACTTTTTCTTCTCAAGCTGAAGCTTCACCGTATAACCGATTCCAACAGCCACCGCGCAGAGAAAAATAATCAAAAAAACATAAAAGCTTTTCTTTCTTCCGTTTTTCATTTTCAGTCGTTTCTTTTCTTTCCTCTTCTGGATTTGCGTTTATTTCCAAAGTCTGGAACAACAACCAGTGTGTTAAGTCCAAGATAATTCTGAACATCTTCCGGTGTTTTGATATTATCATTCATTACCGTCTGCAGTGTCAGGATTGCCAGAATCAAAACGAGACCAAGTAAAAATCCTTTTTCCGTATTTTTCATAATGCTCGGGCTGACTGGCGCTTTTGCCGGTTCTGCATCTTCAACGGTGGTCGGCAGATCCGATTTTGTGATGTTTGCCATCTGCTCTTTCGTTGCATCTGCCACACAGTTTGCAACGACGCTGGCCTCCTCCGGATCGGTGCTGACCGCTTTGATTTCCAGAATACGTGTTTCCTGATTATTTACACTGATCATAGAAAGAATCTGATCTCTCGTGTAAGTCTTTCCCATCTGCTTTGTAATCTCTTCGCATGCCTGATCGATAACCGGATTACTTTTGGCAATGACGGAAAAGTCGCCGGCCAGTGCATCGCCGAGCTGGAAATCTGCCAGCGATGTTACGCTCGTTGTCTTAGAGAGCACGTACAGCATTGCGGTTGACTCATACTTCGGCGTGATCAAAAAGCTGCTCACGGAAAACGCAATCACAGCACCCACCAGTGCTCCGATCAGAAGCAGCCACCATTTTTGTACATAGACGAAGAAGAGTTCCTTCAGATCTATAACATCATTCTGCTGGTTTCCTTTTCTTGTATCCATCTCCAACCTCTTTCCCTAGTAATTTCCATAACCATAATCTTTGTATTTTCCATAATATCCGTTCGATTTCACGTCGACTCTGTTCAGGACAACGCCAAGGATATTGGAATTGGAAGATCTGATCTGCTCCACGGCTGATTTTGCCTCTGCTCTTGAAATGGCATCGGACTTCAGAACCAGCACTGTTCCATCACAGGCTTTTGCCACTACCGCTGCGTCGATGACACTGCCGATCGGCGGTGTGTCTACAATTACATAAGTAAAGACGTCTTTGACTGCATTCAGCAGTTTTACAAAACGGTCGTTGCTGAGCAACTCCGTCGGATTGGTTGGAAAAACTCCTGCCGGGATCATGTACAGATTTGGTTTATTCGTTGAACAGATAACATCGTTGATATTACACTGTCCGGAAAGTACATGGCTGAGCCCCTTTACTTCCTCCTGAATACCAAGGTGATTCAGCAGAACCGATTTTCTGAGGTCCGCATCAATCAGAAGTGTTTTCTTTCCATTCTCCGCAAATGCACCAGCCAGTTCATATGACACTGTCGATTTTCCATCGTTCGGCGCACAGCTTGTAACCGCAATGACACGGTTTTCAATGCCCGTAAACTCGATGTTGGTACGCAGTGTTCTGTAAATTTCTCTTTCCCGGCTGCTGATTTCATCCACTGTGATCTCTAGTTTATTCACCGATTTTTTCTCCTTTGAGTATTTTTTTTGCATTTCTGCCGCAGAGCTGCTGAGCTTTTTCCAGCCCTGCCTTCTTTTTCAGATACGCCGCACATTCCGCCATCCGCGGCGGTCTTGATGAAACATTGTGCGCGTCGGTACCGACCAGATGCACCAGATCATTTTTGATCAGTTTCAGCAGATAATGCTTCGTCCGAAATCCTGATTTTCCAATTACGCTCTCCGCATTCACCTGAATATACGCACCCAGCTCTACCAGTTCCTCCACACGATCCATCTTCTTCAGCGCCTCGTACCGCTCAATATGTGCGAGCACCGGCAGATACCCTGCTGCCCAGAGATTCTGCACTGCCTGCCGAATGTATGGATAATCCACGTATACCGGAAATTCTACCAGCACATACTGCGTTCCATTCAGCGTCAGCGCTCTGCCTTCCCGCAGTCTCTGAACCATTTTGGAATCATAATAAAGTTCTTCCCCCAGATACAGCTTCAATCGGGGACTCACCTTCTCCGCCAACAGGCAGGCCCTTCGGTAAGCCGCATAACGTTTCTGCGTCGTCTCATTTTCCATCGCACTTTTATAATGCGGTGTCAAAATAATCGCCCGAATGCCCTCCTCATAGGCCATCTGCAGCATCTGAAATGTCATGTCCGAGTCCTGCGAACCATCGTCCACCCCCGGCATGGAATGATTATGCACATCAATTAGCATGAACTTTAATTCCTTATTTGCAATTTGTTTCTTTGCGTCCATATGACATTGTTATAAAATCTCATACAGATTTTAGTTTATCATTCATCATGAGGTGTGTCAAGTTCTATGCCGGATGGTTTTATAAATTATCATTACATTTATTTTTAATATCAACATTTTTCCGTTGAAGTAATCATTAAAACTTACTATAATATAATTATTTTTCTTTTAATATGTAATTCATTCTAACAAAATAAGGAGGCTTTAAAATGGCTGGAGGAGAAAATGCAAAAAGTTCAGGGGAATATGGGGAACGTATTGTAAAAAATTTGTTGGATCTTTTTGGCTGGCAAAATTGCTTTAGTGGAGTAACCGTCCCTTGTATTCACCCGGAATCTCATACAAAATCAGGTTCATCAAATTCAGAAAAGCACGGGATTGATTATGTTTTCAAATATAAATCCCCACTCCGTACTGCAACGCGCCAGGATGTCCTGATCAGTGTAAAAT
>CAVBNJ010000305.1:0-3844 GCA_963596755.1 bacterium | reverse complement strand
CCCTGAATATCGAGCAGTGCTTCACCGTCCTGCTGCACATAGATTTCCCACTCCGGATGCCAGTGCGCCGTGATGCAGCCGCCGATGTACTGGTGGATATCGCCGTCATTTACGATCATCGGAAACGCGCGGCGGTCCTCCTCCATGATCTCTTTTCCGCTGTCATCCACAGCAATTTCCGACATCGACTGAATAATTCCCACGCTTTTGTCCCTCCTTTCTGCCGTCCTCTTTTCGATAGAAATGTCGCTTTTTTACCAGTATACGTCGTATGATGAAAAGACACAAGACGGAACTTTATGCTATAGTAAGTTTGCTTTGAAAGAAGACATGATCCCCAAAAACCATTACCACTTACACAGGAGTTTTTTATGAAATCACCACGTTCTCAGTCGAAAACACTGGATATGACCACCGGCTATATCCTCCCCATCCTGCTTGCCTTTGCACTGCCCGTTTTCTTCGGCAGTCTGCTGCAGCAGTTCTACAATCTCGCCGACACCGCTATTGCCGGAAATATGCTCGGCGATGTCGCTCTCGCACAAATCGGGGCGACTTCTGCCCTCTACAGCATGCTCACGATGTTCTCCGTGGGTCTGAACAACGGTTTTGCCATCTCCGTCAGCCGCTGGTTCGGCGCAGGCAATCAGAAAAAGATGAAGCAGGCCGCCGCATGGATGATGGTGTTTGCGCTTCTCTTCGGCATCACACTCGCTGTGCTTCTTTTTCTCACACGCCGCCCGCTGCTCCATCTGCTGCAGACACCGGACGACACGTTTGCCGGTGCACTCGCCTACATCACCGTGATTTTCCTCGGTCTTCCGTTTACAATGCTCTACAATATGGAGGCCAGCCTTCTTCGCGCCGTCGGAAACAGCTTTGTGCCGCTTTTATTCCTCGCCTTCTCAAGCGTTCTCAATATCATCCTTGATATCTGGTTTCTCGGACCGCTTCACATGGGTGTTCAGGGCGCTGCCGTCGCAACCGTCCTGGCACAGGCGATCAGTGCTTCTCTGGGACTGTTCTATCTGTACCGGAATTATCCGCTTCTCCGCTTTTCCTTTGCGGACCTGCACACCACCGCGCAGTTTGCCGGGGATGTCTTTTTCAACGGCCTTTCCATGGCACTCATGAACGCTGTCTACAACATCGGAAGCGTCATCCTTCAGGGCAGCATCAATGCACTCGGAAACACCTACATCGCCGCACAGGTCGGCGGCCGCCGTCTTGCTGAGATGTTCATGCTGCCGGGAGACTCCCTCGGTGCGAGCATGGCGACGTACTCGAGCCAGAACTTCGGAGCCAATAAGAGAAAACGAATCGGCGACGGCGCAAAGATCGCCTGCATTCTCTATCTTCTCTGGTGGCTCATCGCTCTCCTCTTCACCTTCACGATTGCCCCGATGGCCGTGAAGCTGATCACCGGAAGCAGCGACCCGGAAGTTCTGAACAACGCACTGATGTATCTTCGCGTCTGTGTCCCGATTTTCCCGCCGATGGGCTTTCTCGTTGTTCTGCGCAACTGCCTGCAGGGCATGCAGCACCGTTATGTGCCGATCTTCTGCAGTCTGCTGGAACTGATCGGAAAAGTGCTTTTTGCCCTGTTTCTCGTCCCGTCGATCGGCTACCGCGCCGTCTGCTTCTGCGAGCCGACGACCTGGGTCATCTGCTGTGCGGTAATCGCTGTCTTTACCTTCACCATTCGAAAAGAATTCCGCGATACAACAACGGCATAAAAATCCATAAAAAATAGGCTTCGCCTATTCAACTCCCCTGCCCCTCAATCGAGGGCACTGAAAAACCTACCGCTTTAAATTTCAAATTTTAATGCACATATAAAATCCACCAGTCTAAACTTATTCTGGTGGATTTTATGTTTTTTCTATTGCTGATTTCTTATCTTGCATGCGGATTCTTTTTATTTTTCACTTATCAGCTTAATAATTCTCTTGAGATTTACTGCAAATATAGTCATGGCTCCCTGCATTTCCATGCCAATAAGACCTGATGATGACGCAACATCATAACCATGCCTATGTTTTAATTCACTATTTTTTGCCTCTATTTTATAGCGTTCTTTCGCCTTTTCTTTGAAATGTTCAGTTTCTTGAAATTGAGCCTGCTCACTATGCGAATCACAAATTAGTGTTTCTGTGTAGGTTTTCTTTTTTGCTCCTTCTTTATAACAGCCAGCCTTATAAGGACATCTTTTACATTTTTCTATATCGAAAAAGTATGTCATTCGAAGATTCTTTTTTTCTGTTTTTCGCTTATCAAGATATTTATGAATTGCCAGATGTCCTGCTTTGCATTGATACATTCCGGCATCTTTATTAAATTCAAATTCATCTGGCTTTGTACGAGTCCCTTGGGTAACAATACTGTTTAACCGGGAGATAAGCTCATAATGATTATCCTTTGCAGCATCAATATTTTCCTTACTTGAATAGGCTTTGTCACCAATCACAGTTTCAACTTTCATTCCAGCAGTTCTGCTTTTCCGAACCAAAGCTGGCAATTCTTTTCCGTCTGTTTTTTCACCACTGGTAATGGTCGCGGCTGTAATAATTCGTTCCTCCGTCATAGCTATATGTGTTTTATATCCGAAGAAAGAGGTATCCGCTGTTTTGTGTCCAATCTTTGCATCTTTATCTTTTGAAGTTTCCAAATGTTCAAGATCATCATTGACAGATTCCTCCAATAAATTTAGCTTTTCCTGTACTTTAGGGTAACTGCATACGTCTTCATTGTTTTTTACAATAGAAAGTAGTTGTTTACAGTATTCCAACTCTTTTTCCAGAGAATCTTCTGTATTTTTGTTTGGAAATTTTTCCTTCATTGTTTCATCCACTTCGTAAACGGTACGTCGTAGTTTTTTTGATTGCTCTTGAAGTGCCTGTCGGGGCGTTTTTTGATTGTATCTTGATTTCGTATGAGTGGCATCTACGATAATAGATTTTGATTTTATTATTTTTTTATCTAATGCAATCTGAACCGTCTTTGAAATCAACATATCCAACAGATTCATATCTTTCAAACGTAGTTTACGAAATTTTGTCAAAGAACTGGGGTTTATAACAGTTTCTTCTGGTGCCATATCCAAAAAGTATTTAAATGACATATCATATTTAGAACGTTCTACAACATCAACATCAGATAAATCATAGATAGCTTTTAAAAGCAAGTACTTAAACATTCGAATAGGCGGAACTGCATTACGTCCATTATCAAGACAATATTTATCAAGCAGTTCATCATAAATAAATTCAAAATCAACCAGCTCTTTTATCTGACGAAGCAGGTTGTCTTTTGGAACCACCAGTTTATATATTTCCATGTAAGGACTAAGTACTAATTTCTGTTGTTGTTCAATCATAAAAACACCGCCTATACTTGATATTTATATTATATCAAACATAGGCGGTACTATCTACTTTTTCAGTGCCCTCCTGGCGAGGAAAGGGGGGTTGACTTACGGAAGATATACTTACAACCTTTGTTGTCTCTGTTTTGGCAGGTGTTGTTTGCCACTGCATCTGCAAATGGCTGGACAGAGATGACCAGTAATGGCAACCAGCCTAGGGTATAAGCCGCCCTGCCAAAAAGGAATAGAAAACCCCGGTAGTTGCCTCTACCGGGGTTTTTGTTGTTGCCCTTACGGACTACTTACTACCTTTTGCCTACTGGCATTATAGCATATGCTTTTCAGCATTTCAAGTATTCCCATTTTTTTCTCATTTCACACTTCAGATTTTCCCAACCAGCACCACGATTCCGGCTGTCACAAGTGCAATGATCAGATACAGGATCGTCCCCAGTCCTCGTTTTGTCAGCACGGTTTTCC
>CAVBNJ010000304.1:0-3845 GCA_963596755.1 bacterium | reverse complement strand
GTATATTCCTTCCTGCTTCTTCCCGGCGCACAGGAAATGAGACGTTTTCCGGGTGCGACAAGATCCGGCTTGCAGACGCAGTCCCGTGTCGGACCGCAGCCGGAGATTCCTCTTCTTGGTTCCAGCAGATCGCCGGCTCCCACGGTGATCACTTTTCTGCTGCTCCCCGGCGCCGTGATGCTGCCCGGCGTGGGGCCTAAATTTCCGGCCGCCGTCACAACGGTAATTCCGTCATCCCAGGCGCGCTCCACTGCCTGCACGAGCAGATCATCCACCGATTTTTCCTGTTCTGTCGTTCCAACTGAAATATTTAAAATGCGGATATCAAACCTTGTTCGCTCTTTCCGCACCCAGTCAATCGCCGCAAGGATATCCTGCTTTCTGCCGTTTCCCCTTCGGTCGAGAATTTTTGCCACCACAAACCTGCATTCCGGTGCAGTCCCCCGGTACTTTCCGCCGGACGCTCTTCCGCTTCCGCCTAAGATTCCGCAGACATGTGTCCCGTGTCCATTGTCATCGTAAGGCGTCTCCCTCCCGTACACCAGATCCCGGAACGCTACAATCCGGTTTTCAAAATCAATATGAGGAAAAATCCCCGTATCCAGCACCGCCACGGTAATTCCTTTTCCTGTCAGAATTTTCTGCTCGTTCATCGCAAAGCTCCGGCGTATTCTTACTTTATGGTATGCAAAAAGGCCGCCCTTTGTAAGGAACGGCCTTTTTTATTAGCTCTTTTAAAATTGAATCTGTGTTTCCCCTTTCCGCTTCCAGAGCCACATCGCAAGCGGGATGCCGCAGAGCTCGGCCAGCACGAAAGCAACCCAGATCAGATTCAGGTTTCCAAATCCTTTCAGAAGGAACGCGAATACCAGCGGCAGGATAGCCTGGCGTGTCATGGATATGTACATGCTCTCTTTTCCGAGGGAAAGGCCCTGCAGCGACGCCTGGTAGATCAGGCCCGGGATGGAGAGCAGATAGGCAACAGCGAGGATGCGGAGTGCCGGGACTCCAATGTTCATCAGATTGTCAGAGGCATCAAAGAGTTTCAGCACAAATCCCGGGCAGGTTTCCAGCAGCACGAAAAAGATGAGGAAAATCCCGCCGCCGTAAAGAATGCCGTAGCGGATGGACTGGCGGATTCGTTCTTTCTTTTTGGCACCGTAATTGTATGCCACAATCGGAATCAGACCGTTTGTGATGCCGTGGACGCCGACCGTCGTGATGTTCTGAATTTTCGTGCAGATACCAAAAGCAGCGACAGCCGTGGACGAAAATGTGATGACAATCGCATTCATCGCCATATTAACAACGGAGGTGAAAATCTGCACCAGCGTGGATGGGAAACCAACTTTGATGATTTCTCTTACGCTTTCCCAATCCGGCTTCAGCGTGAATGCAAACGGAATCTCCGGATTCCATTTTTTGTTGATCAGAATTCCGGCAATGCATCCCATGAACTGACCGATTACGGTTGCAAGTGCAGCACCGGCCGTCTCCATGCGGGGAAGACCGAACCAGCCGAAAATAAAGATCGGATCGAGAATCAGATTCGTCAGCGATGCGGCAGACAGGGTGAACAGAAAAAGATGCGACTTTCCGCTCGCCATGACAAACCGGTCAAAGACCCACTCTCCCATCTGGCCGAAGGATGCCAGCATACAGATACTTAAATACTGGATTCCATACGCTGCAATCGCTTCATTTCCGCCGGACTGGCTTTCAAAATAAATACGGGCAAAGGCAAGGCACAGAATACAGTTTAAGATCCACGAACAGAATGCAATAAAAATTGCCGCGCTCGCCGCATCTTTTACCTTTTTCGGATTCTTTTCCCCCAGTGCACGGGAAATCACGGCGTTCAGGCCGACGGCGTTTCCAAGACCGAGCGATGACACAATGAGCTGCATCGGAGCTGCCAGTGAAATTGCCGTCAGGGCATCCTCGGAGACCCGCGCGACGAACACGGAATCCACAAAGTTGTAAAGCGAACTGATCAGCAGCGACAGCATCAGCGGCAGCCCCATTGAAATCACCAGACGGCTCACCGGGACGGTTCCCATTTTGTTTTCTTCCATAAAAACCCCTCTCCTCTTTCTGTAAATATCGTTATGTTCAGTTTACACGCGATCTGGGAAAAGATCAAATACTTATCGCTCATACCGCCGCATAGTTTTCAGCTATGGTTTTTCAGACCAAAAGAATCCCCGTGGAGTTTTTTTTCTCCACGGGGCCTGCAGATTCTATTTCTTTTTATCTTGCCGCATTCTGTTTTTCCATCCGTTTCAGTTCCGGCAGAACCGTGAGCAGCATGGTTACAATACATAAACCGCCTCCGATGACATTCGATACCGGCTCAGCGAGGAAAACGCCGTCGGTTCCCATATGGAGTGCATACGGCATCAGATACGTCAGCGGCACGACGATCACAACTTTACGAAGCAGTGAGAAAAAGATCGCCTGTTTCTTTTTGTTCAATGATTTGAATACCGTCTGGCCGATGTACTGGCAGTCCATGAAAATAAACGCTGCAAAATACTGTTTCAGCGCCGGAACGGCATCTGCTGTCAGAGCTGCATCTGAACTGAAAATACCGATCAGCGCATGCGGTGCCAGGATGATGATGCTCCACATCACTGCGGTATAACCAAGGATCATCGCCGCCATCACGCACATTGCCTTCCGCACGCGGGCCGGGCGGCGGGCACCGTAGTTGTAGCTTAAGATCGGAGAAGTTCCCTCGTTCATGGCGTAGATTGGTGTCTCAACGAGCTGACGCACGCTCGATACAATCGTCATAACCGATATGTAGATATCTCCGCCCGTCACGGAGAGTACGTTGTTGCAGCAGATCGTAACGAGACTGTTGGTCAGCTGCATGATAAATCCGGCGGTACCGAGGCTGACGATATTTTTTGCATAGCCCACACATTCAGAAATCTCATTTTTCCGTACAAACCGCACTTTCAGTTCCGATTTCCGGGTCAGGAAATACAGAACGAACACAGCGGAGAGCGTCTGGGAAATCACGGTTGCGATCGCAGCGCCTTGTACACCAAAACCAAGTACAAAGATAAACAGCGGATCAAGCAGCAGGTTGGCGACTGCTCCGATTGTGACGGAGAGCATGCCGACCGTCGAATAACCCTGCGCATTGATAAACGGGTTCATACCGGTTGCCAGCATCGACGGCAGCGTTCCGATCAGGTAAAGCATCATATAAGGATATGCGTACACCATCGCATCCGCAGATGCACCGAACAGTTTCAGCAGCGGGCGTGCAAACAGAAGACCGACTGCCATCAGTACAACGGCGCAGATGCAGACCATCGAAAACGATGTATTCATGATCCGCTCCGCTTTCTTCGGATCGTTCTTTCCGCGCTCAATCGAAAACAGCGGAGCACCGCCGCTTCCGAACAGGTTGCTGAACGCCGTGATGATGACAATCAGCGGAAAGCAAAGGCCGACCGCGCCGAGCGCCGCCGTTCCCACTTCCGGGATCCGCGCGATGTAGACGCGGTCTACAATGTTGTACAAAAGACTTAAAATCTGGGCAACCAGCATCGGAAGCGCTGCTCCAAGAATGTTTCCGGTTACCGTTCCATGTTCGAAATCAATTCGTTTCATTTCTCCCTCATTCCCTTCTTTTTTACTTGCTTTTCAGTATAGCATGGCGTATTCTATATGTAAATTATTGTTTTTATATTGAAATTAAATAATTTTTATATAGTTTACTGTGTAAGCCCAAAAGGAGGAATTGTTATGGAACTTCGACAGCTCGAATACTTCCGCGCTATCGTGGACGCGGGTACGATCAGCGGGGCGGCGCGGGTGCTGCATATGAC
>CAVBNJ010000303.1:0-3854 GCA_963596755.1 bacterium | reverse complement strand
GACGGACACTGTCTTGTGCATGCGCTGCAGCCGCGGATACAGTTTTCACGTTTTCTGTGCAGTGTAAAAAACGGCAGGATCGGGAGCAGAGAAAAGACAGCTCCCATCGGGCACAGGAAGCGGCAGAAAAAGCGTTCCTCAAAGAACATGCCGACCAGGATCAGCAGTAAGATGATGATGCCTGGAATATAAGAGGAAAGTCGGAAGTTTCCTGCATGCAGCATGGAAAAGACATCCCACGGACTCGTTCCTCTGGCTTTCTGATAGACTCCTGCAAAGCAGCTAAGAGCAATCACAAGCAGAATGCCGTATTTGATCAGTGCCAGTTTTTTTGCTGTTTCCGGTTTGATGCGTCTGGGCTTCTTTTTACGTTTCTTACAGATTATACCATAAATTGCGTGCATTGCATCCCCCAGACTTCCGAAAGCGCATGCAAAACCGCAGAAAAATCTGCCGAATACAATCGTAAATGCACAGACAAGAAGCAGCGCCGCAACAAATGCGGTCATTTCAATTTTTTCACCCTGTCCCAGCTGTGTAAAAATATATTTGACTCCGTTGAATGCAGCGGTGAATACCGACGGAAGAAACAGGAAATACAGAAGCTGGATTCCGGCGCGCAGATAAGAGACGATCTGTTTTCTCTTCTTTGCCGGTAATTTGGATATGTCTAAATTTTTCATGTTATTTCTCCGCCTTTTCTATTGCTTCCTGCGCCGCATTTTTGATACCGGTGGAGCTGAAGGTTGCTCCGCTGATCGTATCAACATCGGCAGACTGTGCCTCAATAATCTTTGGAATGATCGCCTCGGCATTCGACAGATACGCACTGTCCTCACCGTCGGCGGATGTGATGGCAAGATCGGTGATCTGCCCGCCCTCTACGGTTACCTGAACCGCGATGGTACCGCCGAAGCCGTCGGCCTCACCGTCATACGTGCCGTCCACGTACTGCCCTTCTGCTTCTTCTGCTTCCGTTCCGGCCGCATCCGTTGTGTTGGATGCAGCGGCGGCCGCCTGAAGGTTTTCTTTCTGCAGCTGGGTCGTCTCAAGTTCTGCCGAGAGCCGCGCGATCTGATCTTCTTTGTCTCTTTTGTCGAGTACCGTATTGTAACCGATCAGAACGGCGGCAATGACAGCGATATTCAAAAAACGAACAATCAATTGTCTCATCTGTTTTCCCCTTTATTTCGTTACTTTCGCAGCATCCAGTGCATTCTGGCAAGCTTCGAGAATGGCTTTCGAGGAGCAGGTTGCACGGGAAACGGTGTCGATGTTCTCAAGTGTTCCTGTTTCCAGAATCTGAGCCGCAACGCCTTTGATTTTTGAAGTTCCCTCGGCTGCACGGCGGATGTACGATGCATTCTGACTGTCTCCATCGCCGGTGATGTCGCTTAATGCCACGATTTTATCGTTTTCGATCGTTACAGTTACGGAAAGCTGATAAGCGTTAAAGTCTTCGTCCTCATCCGGTTCGCAGACGGCAATTGCTGTGTACTGGCCGTCCTGATAAATCCGCTGATCCGGTGTTTCAGTCGGAGTCGGGGTTGGGGTCTCACTTGGCTCCGGTGTTTCCGTTGGGGCCGGTGTCTCGGTCGGCGTTGGGGTTGGCGTTTCCGTTGGGGTCGGGTTCTTCTTCTCCTCTGTTACGCGTTCCGCTTCTTTTAATGCTTCTTCAATTGCCGCAAGGATTCCTTTGGAACTGTAGGTTGCGCCGGAAACCGTGTCGACTTCCAGTGTCTGGTTCTTCACAACGTCTTTCGCTGTCTGTTTTGCCCGTTTCAGGAATGCTTCATCATCTTCACTCTCGGTTACGAGAATTGCCTTGATGGTTTCATCCTGAATGACAACCGCCGTTGTGATATCGCCCAGGTAGCCTTCTCCGGTTCCGTAGTAAATGCCTTCCTCATACGGGAATTTTCCTTCCGGAATCGTTGTGGTGTCACCGCTGTTCGTTCCATCATCCGGAACCGTCTCACCGTTTGTCGCCTTCTTCGCATTTTCCAGTGCCTGTTTTACCGCATTCTGGATACCGCGGGAGCTGTACGTTGCACCGGAGACGAGATCCACGTCTGTTTTCTGTTCGTCCACGATGCGGTCTGCTACGACTTTGGCACGGTTGAAGAAGGTCTCATCATCTTCATTTTCCAGAATCAGTACCGCTTTGATCGTCTGATCCTGCAGAGCTACTGCCACTTTGATGTCGCCCTGGAAGCCGGCTGCTGTACCATAATAAATTCCATCTTTATATGGGAAACTTCCCTTGGATGCAGAAGAATTATTATTCTGACTGTTTCCATTGTTGTTCTGACTGTTGTTTCCGCTGTTTGTATTGTTCTGGCTGCTTCCGTTTGTACTGGAAGATCCGCTTACTGCCGCCTGGCTTAAAGCACTGCGGACGGCTTCGATAATACCGCGGGAGCTGTACGTTGCACCGGAAACGGTATCCACGTTGGTGCTCTGTGTCGAGATAATCGTGGAAATCAAGGAAGAAGCACTGGAAAGATAGCTTGGTGTATCACTGTTTTCCACAATATCAATCGAAGCGATTTTTCCGCCGCTGACAACAACACAGACTTTCATCGTGCCGCCAAAGCCCGTTCCTGTTCCGTAATACGTTCCGTCCCGGTATGCGGCCGGTTCTTCGATTTTCGATACGGTAACGCTTCCGCCCGAGGAGGCTCCGCCGCCTGCCGCTCCCGATGTGGATGCCGGTTCGGAGGTGTCTTCCTGACCGGTCAGCGCATTTTTTACGGCTGCCAGGATTCCTTTCGAGCTGAAAGTCGCACCGGAAACCGTGTCCACATCCACACTCTGTGATGCGATGATGCGGTCGATGACGCCCTTGGCACGGTTCAGGAAGGTTGCATCCTCACCCGGAGCGCTCACAATCGAAATGGACTGAATCGTTTTGTCCTTCAACACCACAGATACCGTAATCGTACCGCCAAAACCAGTTCCGCTTCCCTCGTACGTTCCGTCCGCCAGTTCAAAGCTGCCGGAGCCGACGGCCGCTACAAGTTCTGCTTCGGTATCGGTTGTCTTCTTGGTATCCTCTTTCTTTTTTGTATCGTCTTTCTTTTCTGCTGTATCGGTATCCTGTTCCGACTCTGGTGTCACCAGAGCCTCCGGCTGCTCCACGGCATAAACCGGTGCAGTATAGCCATTCAGCGAAATACCGGCACACGCCGCTACGATGACTGCCGCGAGGGCCGGTGCAAATGCTGTGAGTTTTTTCCATTTTCCCATGGTTATGTATCACCGTCTTTCCTGATAATTTTTGTCTCATGATCGGATGTGAAGTCGTCGGCGATTCCCTCGGTTACGTACAGAACGCCGTCCTCATCCTCCAGAATCGTGTCGAACTCGTCGCTGTGCGCGCGCCAGTATTCGGCTGCCTTGTCTTTTCCCATGATGAAAAGAGACGTCGAAAGGCCGTCTGCCAGTGTTCCGTCTGCGCTTACGATCGTCACAGATACCAGTCCGTTGCTCGCCGGATGACCCGTTGACGGATCAATGATGTGATGATACTTCACACCGTCCTGCTCAAAATACCGCTCATAACCGCCGGAAGTGATGACCGCGCGGTCGGCCGTCGAAAGAATGCCAAGGTAATCGTCCTCTGCTTCCGGACTCTGCACGGCGACGCGCCATTTGCTGCCGTCTGTTTTCGTTCCGACAACCTGAACGTTTCCGCCGAGGTTAATGAGGCCGCTCGTCACACCGCATTCCCGATAAATATCGGCAATTCTGCCCGACGTATAACCTTTGGCGATTCCGCCGAAATCAATTTTCATGCCGTCCTTTGCGAAGCTGATGGATGAGTTGTCCTTATCATAGATGATGTCATTGGC
>CAVBNJ010000302.1:0-3866 GCA_963596755.1 bacterium | reverse complement strand
GAGCATCTGCCTTACAAGCAGAGGGTCACAGGTTCGAGCCCTGTAGGTCCCATTCTTTTATGGGTGGTTTCCCGAGTGGCCAAAGGGGACAGACTGTAAATCTGCTGCAAATTGCTTCGGTGGTTCGAATCCACCTCCATCCATTTGCCGAAAGGCACTCGCCGATGTGGCTCAATTGGCAGAGCAGCTGATTTGTAATCAGCAGGTTATCGGTTCGAGTCCGATCATCGGCTTTAAGTCACAAGACTTAATTTAATATCGCGGGGTGGAGCAGTCTGGAAGCTCGTCGGGCTCATAACCCGAAGGTCGTAGGTTCAAATCCTACTCCCGCAACTTTATGCCTAGTTAGCTCAGTTGGTAGAGCAGAGGACTGAAAATCCTCGTGTCTCTGGTTCGATTCCGGAACTAGGCATATTTTACGGAGCATTAGCTCAGTCGGTAGAGCACTTGACTTTTAATCAAGTTGTCCGGGGTTCGAATCCCCGATGCTTCACTAACGAAGGACCCTTTCGAGGGTTCTTTTTTTGTTTTCATTATATTTATCTTAAGGTTCCAGGGGAAATCTTGTAAAAAAGCAGGAAATGTACTATTCTTTAGAAAAAGAAAAAAGAACGGAGGAATCTGTTTATGGCACAAAAAAAGAAAAACAAAAGACGAAGACGCCAATTTCAGCAGAAAGTGATTTTAAGCCTTCTGCTCGTTATCATTATCGGATTAATTGGCGTGCTTGGATATCAGATGCAGAAGAAAGAGAAAAATCAGTCGGATGGAAGCGCGAGTGCATCTTCTTCCGTTTCTTCCTCATCACTGGTAAGTGACAGTTCGGAGCCGGCGGCGGATTCCAGTACAGAGGAGGAGATTACGCCGACATCGGAACCGGTACAGCAGATTTCATCGGAGGGTCTGAACAGCCAGCATGCACTGCTGGTCCGCAGAAGTGATATGGCGGAGATGATGAATCTGGGAGGGGATGAACGGATTTATCCGGCATCCATGACAAAGCTGATGACGGCGCTGGTTGCGCTTGAAAATCTTCCGGATCTGGATGAGACGATTACCGTACCGGAGGATATTTTCGAGGAGCTGACAGCACAGGATGCGTCGGTGGCGGGATTTAATCCGTATGAACAGCCGACGGTCCGTGATCTTCTCTACGGCGTGCTGCTGCCGTCCGGTGCGGATGCATGCGAGACACTGGCGAGAGCGGTCGGCGGTTCGGAAGAAGGCTTTGTGGCGATGATGAATCAGAAGGCTGAAGAGCTTGGACTTACTGGTACGCATTTTGAGAACTGTACGGGATTACATAATGACAATCATTATTCTACCTGCCGTGATATTGCGGTGCTGCTGAATGAGTGTCTGAAGAGTGATACGTTCCGCGAAATTGTAACAACAGAAGTGTATACGACTGAGGCGACAGCGTCGCACCCGGAGGGAATTACGCTGTATGATACGATGCTTCATCGGTTTACGAGTTATGAGATGAGCACGACGCTGGAAAACGGTGCAGTGATCGAGGGCGGAAAGACCGGTTTTACGGATGAAGCAGGCCAGTGCCTTGCAAGTTTTGCAAAGTATGGAGAGGAAGAGTACATACTGGTAACGGCAGAGGCCATGACGGATTCGGGATCTGCGGTGGACAGCATTGCGGATGCGAGCACGGTGTATGGAAGACTGCAGTAGAAAAAGAAAAGAAGAGCGGGAGCTGGAAACGGGAGAAAATGCCCGGTTCCGGCTCTCTTTTTTGGCAAAAAATAAAGTGTGGATAACGATGGGGATGTTTTGCACGGAATGCGCAGAAATGGATGCTGTTTTCCACAAAAGAAAGAAGCCAGGGGGAAAAATTGTGGATAACGGAAAGGAAAAATCCGGGTTTTGTGTATAGATTACGCCAGACGGGAAATACTGCTTACTGTAGAAAAGCAGGAGGAGAGCGAGAAATCGGAAAACGCCTCTGGAATGCTTAAAAAGATATCAGCAGAGGTGGTAAAGACATGAAAAGAGACAAGTTGAGAATTGGCGTGATCACAGCGGCACTGGCAATGATGATTGCAGGCGGAGTGCTGACCTGGCAGCAGGACGAGCGGAACAGCAAGGCAGATCAGGCGCAGCAGGAGCAGACGGCACAGCTTACAGAGGATAAAAGCGCAGGAACTGCGGAACAGCAGACCGAGGAGACAGCGGGAGACGCTGACGGAACGCGTACTGTGCAGGAACAGACCGACGGACTGGGAAACAGCCTGGAACAGGCTGCGGGAACAGAGACTGCGTGTGAAGATGAAGCAGTGGATGAAGATTTGACCGCGGGGAATACAGAGACAGCACAGGACGCGCAGGCGGTAAATGGAACAGCGGCGGCAGCACAGAGCGAAGAGACGGCATCAGGAGAAACTGCAGCGAATGAGGAAGCGGGTGCGGCTGCGTCTGAAACTGCAGCGCCGGCAGAAAATCAGGAAAACGCAGTCGAGACAGCAGGAACCGCACAGGATCTGATGTTCAGTGAAGCGACAATCATGGAGCTGCCGGTTACAGGAACGGTTCTGATTCCGTATAACATGGAAAATACCGTTTATTTCCCGACGCTCGATCTGTATCAGTGCAATCCGGGCGTTGTGTTCTCGGCGGCAGAAGGAACCCCGGTTCTGGCGGCAGCGGACGGAGAGGTTGTGAGCGTGGAAAATAATGCGAGAACGGGCCTCACCGTCACCATGAATCTTGGAAACGGATATGAAGCTATCTACGGCCAGCTCACAGACGTTACCCTTGAGGCAGGCCAGAAAGTCCAGAAAGCAGCACGGATCGGCGCGGTTGCATCACCGACGAAATATTATGTAAAAGAGGGAAGCAATCTCTTCTTTGAAATGAAAAAAGATGGAAAAGCCATCGACCCGATGGTATATCTCCCGGCAATCTCAGAATAAAAAGAGGACCTGCACGAAAGAGAGGGATACCGAGTATCATAAAGTGTAGGATTCGCAATCGAATCTTTTTTACAGGCATTGCAGGTACAGAATGAAGTACGGTTTTTCGATTGCTTTTTATAAATATGGCTGGCTGAAAACAGTCAGCTTTACATATCACGAAGGAAATCGGCGGAGTCTTGTAAAATGGGGAAAGTAACCGGTTACAGAAAATGCAAAAGTTTGTGATTTTAGGGGTTTCGTTTTTGGCTGTTATCGGTTAAAATAGACGTAGTGGACAGATCCGGAAAACAAGGAGGATTAAAACAATATGGAGCTTTTATTTATGGACCCAGTGTTCAAAGAAGCAATCTGGGGTGGAACAAAGCTGAGAGACGTATTTGATTACGAAATCCCGAGCGATACGACCGGCGAGTGCTGGGCGATCAGCGGACATGCCAACGGAATGAGCCGTGTGGCAGGCGGAAGATTCGATGGAAAAACATTAGGCGAGCTCTGGAACGAGGAGCCGGAAATTTTCGGAAATTATCCGGGAAGCCAGGTACCGCTGCTGATCAAAATCATCGATGCGAAAAATGACCTGAGCATCCAGGTTCATCCAGATGACGCTTATGCAGGAGAGCATGAGAACGGATCTCTTGGAAAGACTGAGTGCTGGTACGTGCTGGACTGCGAGCCGGGTACGGAGATTGTCATCGGACACAATGCAAAAGACAAGGCAGAAGTGGAAAAAATGATCCGCAATCATGAGTGGAGCGATTTTATCCGCAAAGTGCCGGTACATAAGGGAGATTTCTTTCAGATCAATCCGGGATGCGTACATGCTATTAAGGGCGGTACACTGATTCTCGAGACACAGCAGAGCAGCGATATCACCTATCGTGTATACGATTACGACAGACTGCAGAACGGCAAACCGAGACAGCTTCATGTGGAGCAGAGCAT
>CAVBNJ010000301.1:0-3868 GCA_963596755.1 bacterium | reverse complement strand
GCAGTATACAACCGCAAAGAAAATCCAGATCCACAGCACCGCGCGCACCACGCCAAGTCCTGCTCCTCCGAGCCGGTTCAGAAAGCTGATGCCCGGAATTTCCGCGATCAGTTCCACGATTTTCACTGCAATCGTGACGAAAATAACAGCCAGCACCATCGTCAGGAAAAAGGCGATTCCTTTCATGATCTTTTCAGATACTGCCTCCGCCGCGTAGGATGCCAGACTGTGAAGCTGCACCTCCTGATACTCCTGCACCGCGTCGCTTCCGAGAATCTGGTTCACCAGTTCCTCCGGCACGCCCATGCTCTCCAGCCAGTTTCTCTGCACATCCTGGTTTTCGCCCGATAAAAACTCATTATTTTCAAACGTCTCCAGGCATTTCTTTTCTACATACTGCGGCAGCTCTGTCCGCTCATTCAGCATCTTTGTCACATATGGGTTCATCCAGATGGCCAGTCCCGTCACCAGAATCAGGGATACCATCGACAGCACCGTCTTGATCAGTCCTTTCCGATATCCCGCCAGTGCGGAAAGAAGGCATACTGCAAGTAATACGTATCTCAGCCAGTTCATTTTTGCTCTCCTATTTCAGCCGGATCATCGAAACGCCGTCCTCCGCCGCGAGCAGATACCGGTTCTGCCCCATGCCGAGAATCTCATGAATCTGTGTTTCGCTGACGACTCCGCTGTATCTCTTTCTTCCATTTAAGGTATATACACACAGCTCCTGCCGGTTCGTCAGCAGAATCTGTTTTTCTTCTATTTGAATGTTCTGGTAATAGAAATCCAGATCTTCATCCGCAAGCTGTTTTCCCTTCGTATTATAAATTTTCATCCGATAGGGATGAGCGTCACTCTCGCCGCGCAGGATCAGAACGATGCGTTCATCTGCATATGCGCAGCTTAAGATTTCTCCCGTCTCTGATACATTCACCGTTTCCTTTGGTTTATCCGTTCCTTCATAGACGCAGAAACCATTGTCAAAAAAGGCAACCCAGGATGATGTTCCTGCTGTTTCGATCTGCGGGCACAGCATATCCGTGTAGCTCGATGAGCTCGCAAGGTTGTCGATCAGATCCTCTCCCTTGCTTCCGAAATTATAGAACGCGACCTGGGATTTCATCTTGCCGCCGTCCTCATAGGCGTAGGAAACTGCCATCCAGAGTCCGTCCGTGGAAAGCGAAAGGTCCATCGGGTAGCCCGGGCTGTCCATATTCGGGTGGGAGGAGGCAATCTCCGTTCCATCGGTATTATAATATTTGATCCAGCTCTCCCCGTTGTTTTCCAGGATTGCCGCAACGACACCCTGGCTCGCAACGGATGCTTTTACGATCGGGAACGATGCGGTAATTTCGCCGACCTTTCCGTCACTGTCATACACGACGATTTTTGTTCCGTTTTTATCGTAGATGGCGATCGCATCCCCGCAGGATACCATCTGCGGATTTTCCATCGTGTAGCGGTCGTCCCAGAGTGTCTGGTTTTTCCGGTCGCGCAGCTCGATGCCGTCGATGCCGTAGCGCACGATTTTGTCGCCGGCTTTCTGGAACATATAGGTGTCGGTGTCCTCCGCTTCTGCCGCCTGCACCGTGTCGTATCCCTGGAAGGTGCGCAGCTGCGTCCACGCCGCGGTACCGATTCCCGCCGCTAAAATGGCGGCCGCAAGAACTCCGGCGGTGATGATGCGTCTGCGTTTCTTTTTTCTGTTTTCTGCTTTATACTCCTCAAGATCCCGGACTTTTGTTCCAGGTTCCTGTTCTTCTACGTTTTTTTCGTTCATTTTACTTCCCCTTATGTCCTTTTTGTGGGTTGGTCAAACCCATTTTCAGGTTCGCTTTAGTTTACCATATTTTTGCCTATTTGGGGAGGTATATTTTCTGGCCCGCATAAATCAGGTCCTCCACAGCGATCTGGTTCAGTTCGCAGATGTCTTTGACTCTGCTCATGGTTCCATAATACCGCTCGCTGATTTTTGAAAGGCTGTCCCCCTTCTGCACGGTGTATTCCTGCCAGACCTGCGCGGCGGTTTCTGTTGTCTCATTGCCGGACTCCGGCTCCTGACTGCCGGACTCGGCGCCGGATTCTGCTCCCGCTGCCGGATCTGCCTGCGCCGTACCGCCGTCTGGATCCGCTGTGCCTGTCTGTCCGTCAGACGGATTCTGTTCTGGATTCTGTTCTCCGCCGCCCGTCAAATCCCCGTCGGATGGATTGATTTCCCCGCTTCCCGCCGAAATTCCGTTCTCCAGGCCATTTTCCGGCTCCGCACTGTCTGTTCCTGTGCTCTCCGCCCCCGAAACATTCCCGCCCGCGCTGGCTGTCTCTGTCGAAGCATCTGTTCCGCCCGATGTGCTCACCGCCGCCGTGCCCTGCGGCTTCTCCCCTTCTGCTGTTCCCGCTACCGATACCGTCGGCTCACTCGTTTTTCCCGGAAGCGGGAGAACATTGCCGTATTTCTGTGTCACGGTCACAAGAAGCGCTGCCGCCGCGCATGCCGTCATCGCATACAGAATCGGTTTTCTGTGATCGTGATCCGGCTCCTCGTCGCCTTTCTCCTCGATAATTTTCCGGAAATCGCTGACTGCCCGGTCGGGGACGCTCTCTCCGTTTTCAATCGACCGGTTCTGATTCTGATCGATCAGATACGACTGCATCGGCTCGTTTTTTTCATAATAAATATAAAAGCCTCCCGTACTTCGAAGTGTGCCGCCCTCGTAAGTATAGAAGGTTTCCTCTCTCTCCTGTCCGTTCACGCGGAACAGGGTTTTGTCGTTTCCGCCGAAATGGCTGATATGTGTTTTAATAATCTGTTCGTTCAGATCCTCGCCGTACCCCGGAAGTGACAGTGCCCAGCCCAGAATCTGCTGGTGTTTGAAATATTTTTCCATCACATCGTGCACCTCGGTCCACACGGCATCGTCGAAGACCAGGTGATCCGGCGCCGGCTCCATTGTGTGAATGGCGGCCGCGCTGCGGATGAAGAAATACGAAATGCCGTCCGCCCATTTAAATTCTCCGAACAGAATTGCCGCGCGCCCCTCCGGTGCGGAAAAATATTTTTTCAGAAAGGTTCCGACATAATCTTCCAGATAAATCCGTTCTCTGCCGTTTGCATCGCCGACCTGGCGGATGTTTTTCGGCAGATGAAAGCACCCCTCGTTTCCGTTCGCCTGCTCTTTGTTTTCTTTATAAACAATCTCAATCATACCTTTCACCCCTTTTTGCCTAATGTACCACGGTTTTTCCGCGGAAAAGATCGTTTTCGGGCGATGACGGCTGGATTTTTCCCGACTTTTTTCCCGTTTTTCCGCAACCAGGCACACGATACGGGCATGTCATGTTTTCTCAAAATCCCGAATAGCTTATACCATATACGGTTAGACTGTTTATGAGTATTCAGAAAGGCAGGTACCCGTCATGTTTCGAAAAAAAGACACCGAGGTTTATTACATCAACGAGCGAAGCCGCAGCGCCAGCGAGGAGCTGGCGCAGTTATTTTCTTACTGTATTCAGAAGGACGGACGGATGTTCCGTGAAATGGTATTTCTCTGCATCGGAAGCGACCGGATCACCGGGGATTCTTTAGGGCCGCTGATCGGGTATCAGCTTTCGCCGTACTGCAGCCGCCTCTTTCATGTCTACGGAACGCTGGACGACCCGGTGCACGCCCTGAATCTGCCCGACCGGATTTCGTACATCCATTCCCGCCATCCCGAGGCACTTCTCGTCGCGATCGACGCTTCGCTTGGCTCGCGGCGTCATCAGGGGTACATCACGATCGGAAACGGCGCGATCCGGCCGGGCGCTGGGGCGGGTAAGACGCTGCCCGAAGTCGGGGATATTTTTATCACAGGCATTGTGAATGTAT
>CAVBNJ010000300.1:0-3883 GCA_963596755.1 bacterium | reverse complement strand
ACCGGATACAGCCAGGACGGAAATGCCGTCTGAAGCATCATCTTCCATGCATCCTCCACAGCTCCCTGCTCGGTCAGCATCTGATTCAGGATACCCGTTCCAAAAAATCCCGTTCCGACCGTATGGCCGATCGCTCTCGTCTTTCGGATCAGATGCTCTCCCATCTGCTTTCTGTCCTCCGCTACGCCGTATGCCAGTCCAATCGCATACGAGCACTGCGTATCACAGAGCGTGCCGTCTGTATTGCACGTTTTTCCGGAATCCGGAAGAAGGAACGTCTTGTTCCAGAATTTCTTCACTTCTGCTGCAAGCGCCTCATACTGATGCTGCTCCTCTGTTCTTCCCAGCGCCCCGGCAATCCGGCTCATCAGATCGGCTTCTTTATAATAAAATGCATTCCACAGCAGACAAAGATCTGTCTCCTCCGGTGCCAGCCAGTCACCGAGCGGTCCGATCGCCGGATCTGCCTTCGTTCCCGGCAGCCCCTTATCCTTCATATAGTCCATATATTTCTGCATGCCAGGATAGAATTTCTCCAGCGTGCGGATATCTCCATACTGCTCATACAGCTCCCACGCCATGAAAATGCTCGCGCACTCATACGTAATGCCGCCGAATCCGCCGCCCACCGGTGCAATCTCCGGATACTGGCCTTCCGGTGTCTGCAGGTCGCGCATCGCCTGAAGGTTCCGCTCATAGAATTTCTTCAGACTGCTGTTATTGAGCGCCGTATGGCAGAAAATATGCGTATCGCCCGCCCAGCCCATACGCTCATTTCTCTGCGGGCAGTCGGTCGGAATGTTGATAAAATTGCATTTCTGGGACCAGGAAACATTCTCGGCAAACCGGTTCAGCAGTTCGTGGCTGCTCGTAAAGCTGCCGTGGAACTCTGTCACGGATGAATACTGAAGGCTCTCAACCTCCTCCGGCTCCGGCGCATGCTCCACGCCGCTGATTTCGATGTAGCGGTAGCCGTGGAACGTAAACTTCGGCTGGAACACCTCTTCCCCGCCGCGGCAGATATAGACATCCGTACTCGTTGCATCCCGGTAATTTTCCAGCATCATCGTGCCTTCTTTTCCGGCATACTCCGGCAGATCCGGGTAGAGCACCTCCGCATAGCGGATGATGACCTTCGTGCCCGCCTTCTCATGCAGGGTAATCCGCGGCACACCGGCCATCTCCTGTTCCAGATCGTAGAGATACACGCCCGGGAACAGTTCTTTTCTCGTCTTCGCAGTTCTCCGTTCTACAATCCGCACCGGCGCATCATACTCGCCGACAAACTCCGGCTGCTGTTCATTTACCGCCGGCCATGCCCGTCCAAATCCTGGAGCCGCATGGAACTCTTCAATTTCTACCGTATCCGTGACAATCGGCTTTTCCCAGGCACTGTCATCAAACTCCGGAAGCGAATACGTTTCATAAACTTCCGCCCGCCGCGCATCGTACTGCTCTCCGGCAAAATAGCCGGAAAACAGATAAGGACCTTCCCCGTAATACTTCCAGTCCTCCGTATTTGTTCCAAAAACTTCGCGGCTTCCATCTTCATACGTCATGACAACCTTGGCAAGCAGGCTCTCCTTGTCTCCAAAGTAATTGAAATTTTTCACAAAGAACGTCTGCGCCTCGCTCCACCAGCCCGATGCCAGTGTCACGCCGATCCCGTTTTTTCCCGGTTTCATCATCCCGGTAATATCGTACGTCTGATAATTCATTCTGCGGTCATACTGCGTCAGTCCCGGCCGCAGCAGATCTTCTGTAATTTCCTGTCCGTTGATCCGGCAGTCGTAGATACCGCGTGCCGTAATATAAAGGCGTGCTGCAGCCAGTTTTTTCTCTTCCCGGCACGGAATGGCTGTCCGAAGCATCGGAATGGAATGATGGGACGGATCTGCCGTGATCTGTCTGTTTTCTACTTTAAAGCAGCCGTCCTCCACCGGAAGCTGATCCGCAAAGATACTTCTTCCGCCGTCCAGCCGTCCTTCCGGCGTCTCACAAATAATTTCTGCCGATGGTTTTCTTACGTTTCTTACTGTCAGATTCTTAAAATAGCCCGTCGTCTCTTTTCCCGCATAAAATCCAATCTCATTCAGCCGCGGATATGTCAGCACATCGTTGTTTCCTCTGGGATTTAGCTGACGGCCTGCCACTTTCGTTCCAAAAAAGGCATGTTCCTCTACTGCATCCACCAGAATATCATCCACAAACGCATATGCCGTATTGCCGTCTACCTCTACGGTCAGCTTATGAAAGGCATCGGCATTCTCCGGTGTCAGAATTTCCTGTGTTTTCTCGTTCCAGTTCACCAGTTTTGTGACGGCAAACGGCTTTTCCGCCGTATCTTCCGGCGCATAGCCCACACGGTAAATTTCAAGGCGTGCCTCACCGTCCTTTCGGCAGATGGCATAGCGGATATAGTTCTCACCTTCCATGCCGAGTTCATTTTTTGTATGATCGTTCAGACGGAAATCATTGGCTCCAAACACGATTCCCGCTTCTCCGTTTCCGCCTTCCATCCGAAACTCACTCTCGATCGTAAAGACGCCGCGGTTCTCCGCGCAGACTGTCGCATGCGGTGCTCCGATCCACTTGGCGCCCTCCCATGCTTTCATCGAAGAATCCAGGAAACCTGTTTCGAATGCAGTTTCTGCTTCTGCCTTTCCGCCGTGGTTGTCCCACACTTCTGTCTTTACCTCATATTTTGTACAGGGCTGCAGTGCTTCTCCTTCATAGACAATCCCCGTAGATACGCCGGTTTCCAATTTTCCGCTGTCCCATACCGTATCTTCTCCGGTGCGCACAACGATCCGGCATGCGCTCTGCAGCAGATTCCGTTCTCCCTCTTCTGCCGTCAGCAGCCAGGAAAATGCCGGCTTTTTCTCATCCAGCCCAATCGGCGCCATCTGGTCTTCCACCAGAACTCTCTCTATTTTCATTTTGTAACCTCCCATTGCAAATTTTTGCCTTCTTTGCTGATTGTATTATACCGTTCCGCACCCTTTTCTGTTAAGGTCAGTTTTTGCCCAAAAAAGCGTCTTTATTTGCATCTTTTGCGGTGCTATAATAAAGGAAATTACGAAAGAGAGGTACACTCACATGAAAGTATTATTAATCAACGGAAGTCCTCATGCCAAAGGCAGCACCTACACTGCCCTGCACGAAATGGAAAAAGTATTTGCGGAAAACGGCATCGAAACTGAAATCGTACATATCGGAAATAAGGATATCCGCGGCTGTGTTGCCTGCGGCGCCTGTTCCAAGCTCGGAAAATGTGCTTTTTCCGATATGGTAAATGAGGTTGCTCCGAAATTTGAAGAGGCTGACGGCCTTGTTGTCGGCAGCCCTGTCTACTATGCATCCGCAAACGCAACACTGGTTGCTTTTCTCGACAGACTATTCTACAGCACACATTTCGACAAAACGATGAAGGTCGGCGCTTCCGTTGTCTCGGCACGCCGCGGCGGTCTCTCCGCTACCTTTGATGAGCTGAACAAATACTTCACCATCTCCGGTATGCCGGTTGCTTCCGGTCAGTACTGGAACAGCATTCACGGAAACAACGCCGATGAGGCACAGCAGGATCTCGAAGGTCTGCAGATCATGCGCACCCTCGCCCGGAATATGAGCTTTCTGATGAAGAGCATTCAGCTCGGAAAAGAATCTTTCGGCCTTCCGGAAAAGGAACCGCGTGTCGGCACAAACTTTATCCGTTAATTAAAATGGCGTCATCCAGACTTTTTCTCTGTCTGGATAACGCCATTTTTAATACAACCTAAAATCTTCATATACGAAAAGAAGCCTGCTTTCGCAGACTTCTCTTTCTTAAGCGACCCGGATCGGGATCGAACCGACGACCTCCGCCGTGACAGGGCGGCGCTCT
>CAVBNJ010000299.1:0-3886 GCA_963596755.1 bacterium | reverse complement strand
AATCTCTCCATGCCTTAATATCGTCCTCACGCACCAGATACAGCGGACGGATCAGCTCCATGCCCTCGAAGTGAATGCTGTGGAGCTTCGGCATCATCGTCTGCACCTGCGCACCGTAGAGCATTCCCATCAGAATCGTCTCGATGACATCATCGTAATGATGGCCGAGTGCAATCTTATTGCAGCCGAGCTGCTGTGCAAAATGGTACAGATGACCGCGGCGCATTCTCGCACAGAGATAGCACGGGGAATTTTCGACATGGTATACGGAATCGAAAATATCCGTCTCGAAAATCGTGATCGGAATATGAAGACTCTTTGCATTGTCCTCAATGACCTTGCGGTTCTCCGGGCTGTATCCCGGATCCATAACGACGAATTTTACTTCGAAATCAAATTTATTGTGAAGTTTCAGTTCCTGAAAGCATTTCGCCATCAGCATCGAATCTTTTCCGCCGGAGATACAGACGGCAATTTTGTCGCCCGGTTTTACCAGCTCGTACGTGTTGATCGCTTTCGTGAACTTGGACCAGATCGACTTTTTAAACTTCTTGCGGAGGCTCTTTTCGACATCCGCTGCCTTGTCCTGCTCCTCCGGCGCACTCATGACGTCCATCAGCCAGGCAATATAGCCGCCCTCCAGGCTGACAGCATCCCAGCCCTTCTCCTGCAGTTCTTCTGCGGCTGCGACACTGAACCGGCCGCGGCTGCAGCAGATGATCGTCTTTTTGCTCCGGTCGATAGTATCGCTCGTCTCGATCTCTTCTGTTTTCATCGAAAGTGCTCCCGGAATCGCACCGTGGGAAATCTCTACTGCATCACGGATATCAACGATCTGATAGCTGGACGGATCGAGTTCTTTTAATTCTTTTACTGAAATACTGGTACTCATGTAATTTTTCCTTTTCTGGTTGTAATGCTCTTTTTCATTATAATGCTTTTTTTATTCTTTCATTGTACCGCCTTTTTTCTGACTGTCAAGGAAAAATCTTACGCCAGAATAATATCACAGATGCGGTCAACATCTTCCAGTGCCAGATCGGCATACAGCGGCAGTGTCAGAACGCGCAGTGCCAGGTGCTGTGCAACAGGTGTTTTCTCGGTTCCGGCGGTTGGATAATTCCGGTAGCACTCAAAGCTGTTGGTCAGCGGATAGAAATACTTTCTGGCCTTAATGTCCTGCTCCGCCAGCATCGCAAAAACCTCGTTCCGCGTATACTTATAGCCATCAAATACAACCGGGAAGTAGGCGTAGTTGCTTTCCACATGTTCCTGAACCGCACTTAAGTGAATTCCTTCCACGCCGGAAAGCCGCTCGCGGTAATGCTCTACGACTTTCTTTCTCTTTGCAATTTCCTCATCCAGATGGCGCAGATTGCAGATTCCCATTGCTGCCTGGAACTCATTCATCTTGGCATTTCCGCCGACGAAGCAGACCGACTCCGGTCCATGAATTCCAAAGTTCTTCTGATCGTTCAGCAGCTGAACCCAGTTATCATTTTTAAAGCAGACGGCACCGCCCTCGATGGTGTTGAACACTTTCGTTGCATGGAAGCTGAACATCGAGGCATCACCGAAGCAGGCCGCAGACACTCCCTTATACTTTACGGCAAACGCATGCGCCGCATCGTAGATGACCTTCAGGCCGTATTTGTCGGCAATTCTGCCGATTTCCTCTACATTACAGATATTGCCGTAAACGTGCACCGGCACGATCGCTACGGTCCGGTCCGTGATCAGGCTCTCGATCTTGGTCACATCCATCGTGTAATCGCTGTCATTGACATCACAGAATACCGGAACTAATCCATTCCGGACAATGGCGTGTGTCGTCGATGCAAACGTGAACGGGGTCGTAATCACTTCACCGCCTTCCGGCAGATTCAGCGCCGCAATCACATTTTCCAGCGCCAGATGACCGTTCGTGTAAAGCGCCACATGCGGAACCTTCAAATACGCTTCCAGCTCTGCCTGCAGCTGTTTATGTTTTTCGCCCATATTGGTCATCCAGTGGCTGTCCCAGATCGAACGAATTTCTTCCACATATTCATCCAGACTCGGCATCGATGAACGAGTAACTAAAATTTTATCATCCATAATTTCCTCCAAACGCCTATAATTCACACTTCATCAGGTAACTCTCCGCCCGCTCTTCTGCCATAACGAACTGATTTCTCTGATAAAACCGAATCGCGCTGTCATTGTTTTTCCGAACTTCCAGGAAACAGTATTCCATCCCACAGCTTCGCATGACCGCAAAGGCTTCGTCCAGCAGCTTCGTTCCAACATGCATTTCCTGATATTTCGGAGCAACCGCAATCAGGCTGATGTATGCCTTTTTCTGCTCTGTGTCATTCGCATAAAACGCACAGTATCCCAGCGGATTTTTCTGGTTTTTCTGATACGCCGCGATAACGCTTCCTTTCTGGCTGATTTTCTCCAGCAGCTTAGGATAAATCGGCCGCTGCGTGACAGGATTTTCAAATGCACTGTCACACGCCGCAATGACCGCGTGAATCTCTGATTTTCCTGACACGCTGGTCATCTTCCATGCAGGCTGATTTTTCTGTTCCTTTTCTTTTTCCTGATCCACGTCTGTCACCTCCGCCGAATGCTTTATGACCGATACTCGATTCGAATCCAGTCATCGGAATGTTCAATCATCTCCAGCATCTGCTGTAAGGAATCAAACTTCATGACCAGAATTCCCAGCGTGGAATTGGCACCAAGAAACGAATGAATCTCATCTCCCGGCTTTACGATCAGATGATTTTCCACCACATGATCCTTTTCGACCTCCGGGTCAATGACGACTTTCTCCAGAATTCCGTCTTTCAGGCTATGTACCGCATAATATGCCCAGAAGCCTTTCGCCTCAATCCGGGATGAGAGTTCGATTCTCTCACCCATGGCCGCTTTGACGGAACACTCGACCAGGTCAACACCCGTTGCATATCGAATCGCCTGCGGAATATAGTTCCCGCCGTCACGCGGAGCAACTTCCATCAGATAAACGTTATAATTCTTGTCGATCCGCATATCGAAATTATACGTCGATGTGCGCATGCCGAGCAGAGTCAGAAGCCGCTGAATCGTATCATGAATCTTATTCTGTACGTCCTCCGGCATATGGTAAGGGAAGCTCGCTGCCACCGGGACGAAGGGATTTTTGCACCGCGCATCAAAATGATCGTTGGCAAAATAACGGAATACCAGCTTTCCATCCACAGACAGACCGTCGCCGGCGATCTGGTATCCATACTTTTCCACGTATTCTTCTACAATAATACGATGTCCCCTCGAATAGGACATCGCATCGTTCAAAAGTTTTTCAGCCTGCTCAAAAGAATCGATCCGGCTTACTCCCTTGCTTCCGGACGAATCCACCGGTTTTACAATGATCGGATACTGGAAAAGTCCGTTTCGGATATCGGCAAGCGCCTCGCTGATCCTGTTGTAGCCTTTTGCTTCCGGCGTGCAGAAATCATGCTCTTTCAGAAATGCGCGAAATTTATCTTTGTTGCAGAGAATTTCTACGGATTCATAAGGGCTGCCCGGCAGTCCCATCTTTTCTGCAACGTAAGACGCCGTCGGCGCAGCCGGATCGGACGCGTACGCAAGGACACCGCTGACCTGCTCTTTCTGAGCCACTGCAAGAACTGCTTCTTTGTCTGTCGTGCTGACCAGATAGAACTTGTCCGCCGTATACTGGCCGGGATTGTCCGGCAGAAAATCACACAGTACGGTGTAATATCCAAGCTTTTTTGCTGTCTCAATCGCAATGACCTGCTGCGCAGAACCGCCTAACATAAGAATTTTTTTCACTTAAGCCACCTTCTCTTTCCTGCTATTTCCGAAAGTTTTTCATCATCTGCACAATGTACGT
>CAVBNJ010000298.1:0-3895 GCA_963596755.1 bacterium | reverse complement strand
GTACAGCAGTGTCTCATCGCTGGCGATACCCGGTGTTACTTTGTCGAGGGCTTCGATCATCTCGGCGATATCGACCATGATACGGTGCGGGAATACCAGGGAAAGGTCGCCCGGGACAGCATCTTTTAAGGTCGGGATCAGGTTGTTGCGGCAGAGACGTTCTTCTGTCGTTCTTCTTCCGCGCTTGAAGTCGCCGTATGTCTGAACGAGGATCTTACCGTCGCAGAGCATGTTGGAGAGCTGTGCGATCTGTTTGCCGTACTCGATCGGGGTCTTGAACGGCTTCGTGAAGTTTTTCGATACCAGGAGGGCAAAGTTCGTATTGTTTGTCTTGAACTCCTGAGATTTGTAGGCGTGGCCGTTTACAACTGCCAGACCATTCTCATAATATTCGGTTGCAACCTCTCCGGACGGGTTGGTACAGAAGGTACGTACCTTGTCGTCGAAGGTCGGAGTATAGTAAACGAGTTTCGCCTCGTACAGGTTCTTGTTCAGGAACTCCATGACCTCGTCACGGACCTCCACGCGGACACCGATATCAACGGTTCCGACCTCGGTTTCGATGCCGTGGTTATTGCAGATGTGGGAGAACCAGTCGGCTCCCTCACGGCCTACAGCGGAGACAATCTCATCTGCCTCGTAAACCGTTCCGTCATCCAGCACTACGGCTTTTGCACAGCCGTCCTCGATGGTGATATCGCTGACCATCGTGTTGAACTTCATCTCCACGCCGATCTCTTTTAAATGATCCTCAAGGCGGCTGTAAATCTTGTAGCCCTCCTCGGTTCCGAGATGGCGGATCGGACATTCGATCAGCTTCAGGTTGGCGTTGATGGCTCTGCGGCGGATCTCACGGATCTCTTTTTCTTTATCGACACCATAAACATTCTTGTCGGCACCGAAATCCAGATAGATCTGGTCGGACTCATGGATCAGTTCGACGGTCTTGTCATAGCCTAAAATTTCCGGCAGATTTCCGCCGACATCCGGGGAAAGAGAAAGCTTTCCGTCGGAGAATGCGCCTGCTCCGGCAAATCCCGTTGTGATCGAGCACGGTTTGCAGTTCACGCATTTTTTCGTCTTTCTCTTTGGACACTGACGGCTCTCGATCGAGCGTCCTTTTTCAATCATCAGCACTTTCATGTCCGGTTTTTCTTTCAGCAGCTCGTAAGCACAGAAAATTCCGGAAGGACCGGCACCGATAATAATAACGTCATATTTCATATTTTTTCAAAATCCTTTCTTACCAGGCAATTCCGCCTGCTTTTTATCCCATTACGATCAGATACTGACCGTCCGGCAGTGCGAAGACTTCGCTCTGCTCTTCTAATTCTGCATCCGACATTTCTTCTACATCCATGCCTTCTTCTTCCATATAAGCACGCACGTCGTCCAGATTGTCGGCAACTACTGCAAGGCAGTCCTCCAGAAAGGCTTCTGCCTCATCGTAATTTTCAGCCACCGGCTCGTCGAACAGCTGGCCCTGATTCATTAAAAATGTGTTGATGCACTCTTCGGTATACTCTCCCATTCTGGTTTCCTCCTGTGTATTATTTTTACTTCTCATTCTTCCTGTGAAACAGCTCCAGGATTTCCTCCGGGCGGTCGAGAAGTTCCATCGCGTGATTGTCAATCAGCTCCTGGCGCGGACGAAAGCCCCAGGTGACGCCTACCGTAAACATGCCTGCGGCATTTCCGGTCTGCATGTCCGTGTTCGTATCGCCGAAATACAGGCATTCTTCCGGTTTGGCACCTAAGGCATCTGCAATGGCGAGTGCGCCGATCGGGGATGGTTTTCTCGGAATTTCGGCCGTCTGGCCCTGAATCCGGTTGAAAAAGCCTGGTCCGTAGATGCTCTCCACTACGTGAATGGCTGCCTCATGTGGTTTGTTGGAGCATACCGCAATCGGTACTTCCTTTCGCAGAGCTGTCAGTGTTTCGCGCATGTTCGGATACGGTTTTACGTGGTAGAGCGGATCTTCGTTGAACCACGCACGTCCAAGACGGATGCCCTCCTGCAGATAGTTCAGTTCTTTATCTCCGGCATCGGTAAGTGCACGCTCCACTGCCATGTCAAAGCCGTCGCCGGCATAAAAATTGAAGGCCTCTACCGGGCGCGGTTCCAGTCCGAAATGTTCCAGTACACGGTTGACTGCATGTGCAATCGACTCCACCGTGTCTGCAATCGTGCCGTCCAGGTCAAAGATACAGGCTTTTATCATTGTTTGTCTTCCCTTCGTTGTCTCTTTTTTACTTTCTTGTCTTTTCTTTTGTTCTCTCTTACCGTTCGAAATTATTATAGCGTGGAATCCCAGCGGGTGCAACCTTATTTTCTTTTCCCGCACTTTGTGGTAGAATGAAGCTGTTTTTTACAAAGATGTGATTCTGTTTAGAAAGGATACGACTGGATATGAACGAAAACGTTAAGATATTTTTTACCGATATGGATGATACGCTGCTGAATTCCGAGAAGCAGGTGACGAAAGAAAATATGGATGCCATTCTGGAAGCGCTCGCTGCCGGACACAAGATTGTCTTCAACACCGGACGTCCGCTGTCCGGATTTCTGCCGATCTTAAAAAATCTCGGCCTTGACCGCGAGGGCTGCTATGCGATTGCTTTCAACGGCGGACTGATCTACGACTGCGCCGCACAGAAAACGCTGTACCGCCGCACAATTCCGCTCGAATATGCACGTGTTATTTTCGAAAAAACACAGGAAGCCGGACTCTACTGCCATACGTACTCCGACACCTCGCTGCTCTGCCGCCATGCCGGAGAGGAAACGCGCGTTTATACGCAGGCAATCCACATTCCGGTTGTGGAAGATCCAGATCTGCCGGAGCACCTTACAGAGGAACCGTGCAAAATGATTGTAATCGACCTGCACGGTCGGGAAAAGATGGATGCTTATCGCGCTGCCATGGAGCCATGGGCGAAAGGAAAAATTTCGATGTTTTATTCCAGCCCGAGCTACCTTGAACATGTGCCGGAGCACGTTTCCAAAGGACACGCCGTGAAAAAACTCTGCGAGCTGCTTGAAATTCCGCTCGCAAACACCGTTGCTGCCGGGGATCAGGAAAATGATATTTCGATGATCGAGACTGCCGCAGTCGGCGCTGCCGTGAAAAATGCAACGGATGCGGTAAAGGCAAGCGCTGATTATATCACAGAGCACGACTGCAATCACAGCGGCGTGGCGGAGATTCTTCATAAATTTATTCTTGCCTGATAAGGTTTCTGTGTTACATCAGTTTTCTTGTGCTATTTTATTCAGCACTTTTTCTGAATACCGCAAGATTTTACTTTCTTTTTTGTTGAAACTGTATTACAATAGTTTCAAGGACGGCATTTGAAAGGAGACTTGAATCGAGATGTCACGGAAATCAAAACGTATTCTGCTTACCCTGGCTTCTGCCGCTGTCGGTGCAGCCTGTGGTGCGGCAGTGTATTTTATCCGGAAAGGAAAAGCAGATCTTGAAACAGATTTTGACGATTTTAAAGACGAATTTGAAGAGGAAGAGCCTGCTCCTGTTGAACGTACTTATACGACCCTTCCGAAAACGAAAAGTGCGGAGAGTGCTGCACCAGGTGAGGAACCTGCAGCTTGCGCTGAAACTTCCGAAGAAGCTGATGCAGAAATGGAAAGCGAAACCGCAGAGTCCGAAAGTGAAGGCACTGAAAAAGACGGCAGTGCGGACAGCTGCGAAAGCACATGTGAAGCGCCAGAAAATGCAGTTTGTGATGCTGAAACGGATTCTTGCGAGGAAGAAACAGCAGGCACCGCAGAAGAAACACCATCTGCTGCGGATGATGAAGTTTCTTTATCGGAAACTCCGGAAGAAGTAGAATCAAAAAACTAAAACAGAAAAAATACGGAAGCAATTCCTGGGGA
>CAVBNJ010000297.1:0-3926 GCA_963596755.1 bacterium | reverse complement strand
GGAGAGCGTCGCCTACTTCATGCTCTCGTGGATTCCGGCAAAGTATGCGGTCGCTGTTCTCTTCGTCGTCGCCTGCTTCGTCTCCACTGCGATGGGAACCTCCGTCGGAACGATCACGCTTCTCGTGCCGATCGCCGCAGCCGTCGCCGAAACTTCCGGCTTTTCACTGGCTCTTTGTGTTGCCTCTGTCATGGGCGGATCGATGTTCGGCGACAATCTCTCGTTCATCTCCGACACGACCATCGCCGCCTGCAACGGACAGGGCTGTGAGATGAAAGACAAATTCCGCGAAAACTTCTGGATTGCCCTCCCGGCTGCCCTTGCAGCGCTGGCTCTGATCCTTGTGATTTCCTTCCACCAGGCACCGGGCACACCGATCGTCCACGAATACCACCTGCTTCAGATGGTTCCGTACCTGCTTGTGCTGATCGGCGGCATCGCGGGCATTCAGGTGTTTGTCGTGCTCCTTGTCGGCATCGTCTCCGGCGCTGTCATCATGCTCGGCACCGGGCAGACGACGCTCTGGGATATGCTCTCCAGCATGGGAAGCGGCACTTCGGGCATGTTTGAAACGTGCATGGTTGCGATTCTCGTCGCTGCGATGTGCGCACTGATCCGGGAAAACGGCGGCTTTGACGTACTGCTTGGCGCCATCCACAAAATCTTCCGCGGGAGAAAGGGCGGCCAGCTCGGTGTCGGCATTCTCGTCGCACTGCTCGACATTGCAACCGCAAACAACACCGTAGCGATCGTCATGGCAAACCCGATTGCAAAGCAGATGTCCGAGGATTACGGCATCACACCGCGGAAAACGGCATCGCTCCTCGACACCTTCTCCTGCATTTCGCAGGGAATTCTGCCGTACGGCGCACAGATGCTCGTGGCAATCTCAGCGGTGCATGAGCTGGGATACGAACTATCCGCCTTTGAAATCATGGCGAACCTCTTCTACCCGGGCATGCTGCTTGTCAGTTCGCTGATCTTCATCTTTGTTCTGCCGGACCGGAAAAAGGCCGTGCAGAATCAATAAGTAATTCTAATGGATAAGTATTCCTTATCCGACTTCCGGTAAAATCAGATTGATTCCGCCTTCCGTTTTTCTTATACTGAACGTATCAAAGAAAAACGGGAGGTTTTTTTATGGAATACACACGACTTGGCAACACAGGAACCGAAGTTTCGAAGATCTGCCTCGGCTGCATGGGCTTCGGCGATTCCTCCAAAGGCCTGACCGGACAGGGCTGGGCACAGGATGAGGAATCTGCACGGAAAATCATCCGCCGCGCACTCGATCTCGGCATCAACTTTTTTGACACCGCAAACACCTACTCCGGCGGAACAAGCGAGGAATTTGTCGGACGCGCTCTCCGCGATTTTGCAAACCGCGACGAGATCGTTCTCGCCACCAAGGTTTATTTCCCGGTATCCGGTCAGAAGCCAAACGGACAGGGACTTTCCCGCAAGGCCATTTTCCACGAGATTGACCAGAGCCTGAAGCGCCTCGGCACCGACTATGTGGATCTCTACATCATCCACCGCTGGGACTACAATACGCCGATTGAGGAGACAATGGAGGCGCTGCACGATGTCGTAAAATCCGGAAAAGCACGCTATATCGGAGCTTCTTCGATGTACGCATGGCAGTTTTCCAAAGCACAGTACGTCGCTGAAATGAACCACTGGACAAAATTTGTGACAATGCAGAATATGTACAACCTGCTGTACCGTGAGGAGGAGCGCGAGATGGCTCCGCTCTGCCTTGACCAGAAGGTCGGCATGACCCCATGGAGCCCGATGGCGAAAGGACGCCTGACAAGAGAGCCTGGAACCGAGACGCAGCGCTACAACAGCGAGGCTGTCGGAAAACGCTTCTTCCCATTAACCGAGCAGTCCGATCTGACGATCATCGACCGTGTCGGCGAGATTGCAGCGAAACGCGGCGTTCCGCGTGCACAGGTCGCACTTGCCTGGGTGCTCTCCAAACCGTACATCACATCCCCGATCGTCGGCAGCACGAAAGTTTCCCATATTGAGTGCGCTGTTGATGCGCTCAATGTTCATCTGACCGAGGATGAGATCAAATACCTCGAAGAGCCGTACGTTCCGCGCGAGATCGTCGGATTCGCTTAAAAAGTTCCGTACCGGATCAACTCAAAAAATTGCGTTAAAATGCCCACCGATTTCACTTTTTCGTGTCATCGGCGGGCATTTTTTTGCTTTTTTTCGCAAAATCGGGCAAAATTGCAGTAACATTTACGGTTGAAATTCTTTTACGCGGGTAGTATAATCGGGGTCGTGACATTGAGAAGTACTTATGTTATGTGGGCAATGGGGAGAAAGGAAATCTAAACAAAAGTGAAATTATTAAGACAGTTTCTGGTAATTATGGCGGTTTCGTTCGTCGGGGAAATCCTGCACGCCGTTCTGCCGCTTCCGATTCCGGCGAGCATCTACGGCCTCGTGCTGATGCTGGCGCTTCTGATGACAGGAGCCTTAAAGCTTTCCGCTGTGGAGGACGCGGGCAAGTTTATGATCGAGATCATGCCGGTCATGTTCATTCCGGCGGGCGTCGGCCTGATGGAATCCTGGGGTGAATTAAAAGCCGTTCTCGTTCCGGTTCTCGTGATTACGCTGGTCAGCACCATCGTCGTCATGGTCGTTTCCGGCCGCGTGACGCAGGCGGTCATCCGTCTCGAAAAGAAACACAAAGGAGGGGATGCAAAATGACAAATATGCTCTGTGAATCCGCATTCTTCGGCGTTGTCATCAGCCTTCTCGCGTATGAGCTCGGCATGCTGTTAAAGAAAAAATTCGGACTTCCGATTTTCAATCCGCTTCTGATTTCGATTGCAGTCGTCATCGTATTCCTTGCTGTTTTCGATATCGATTATCAGAGCTATAATGACGGTGCGAAATACTTAAGCTATCTGCTGACACCTGCAACGGTCTGCCTTGCAATTCCGCTGTATGAGCAGATGGAAGCTTTAAAGAAGAACATCAAAGCCATCCTCGCCGGCATTCTCTCCGGCGTGCTGACGAGCCTTACCGTGGTTCTCGTGCTGGCACTGATCTTCAATCTGAACCATAAAATGTATGTAACGCTGCTGCCGAAATCCATCACCACGGCGATCGGCATGGGCGTATCCGAGGAGCTCGGCGGTGCGGTGACAATCACCGTTGCGGTTATCATCATCACGGGTGTGCTTGGAAATATGCTCGCGGAGACGCTCTGCAAGCTGTTCCACATCGAGGAGCCGATTGCAAAGGGCATCGGCATCGGATCGGCCTCTCATGCGATCGGTACGGCAAAGGCCATGGAGATGGGCGATGTCGAGGGCGCGATGAGCAGCCTTTCGATTGCAGTTGCCGGTATTCTGACCGTGGTCGGCGCGTCGATCTATGCGATGTTTCTCTAAAAACGAATGCTTCAAAAGATAAAAAAATCCGGGAATGGAAATCCCGGATTTTTTTATCTTAACTTTAAAATTCCGACTGCAAAAACGCTTCAATAAAGAGAAGCGCCGCGCCGATCGCCGGCGTGTACTGGCCATGTGTGCCGACCAGAAGCTGCTCCCGTACAAGCGGAAACGGGCTGATTGCATTGACTTTCGCAAGCAGCATCTGACAGTCTTCTTCTGTGAAATACGGCGCAAGGTAACCGCTCACAATCACCGCTCCGTCGAGCAGCAGATTCGCCGTCTTCACCGCATAGGCAAGGTGCGACAGATACGCATCCCAGATCCCCGCAAGACGCGCATCGTTTCCTTCCCGCAGCGCCAGGAAAAATTCTTTCACCGGCATCTTTGCCGCTGCTTCCAGGGCATTGGCGGAACAGTACGTCTCGAGGCATCCCTTCTGGCCGCAGTAGCATGTCGGCCCTTCCGGATCGATGCAGATGTGCTCGAGTGTACCGCTGTGCATTGAAA
>CAVBNJ010000296.1:0-3943 GCA_963596755.1 bacterium | reverse complement strand
GTGATTCTCGTGCCGTATGTGGTGCATATGATTGTGACACGGTTTGATACGAAAAAATAAGAGCCGTTCTTTTTGTCTCGATTGTACTGTGAAAATATGATATACTGCAGAAAGGATCAAAAAGCGGATATCACGATTCACAGGAGGGAAAGAAGATGAAAAATGCGCCGGCTTATGTGAGGGTTTACAACAGGCTGAAAAACGAGATTAATAAAGGAACGTACCCCGTCGGGGGATTTCTGCCGAAGGAGTGTGAACTGGAGGAAATCTATCAGGTCAGCCGTACCACCGTGCGGAATGCGGTGAAGATGCTGGTGCAGGAGGGACTGGTAGAAGTTCGGCAGGGATCTGGAACGAGAGTGCTGAATCATAAGGCAATTCAGAATTACAATAAAGTCACATCGGTCACAGAATCTCTGATGAAAAAAGGCTATCGGGTAACCACGTCGGACATGATGATTGACACCGTTCAGGCAGACAAACAGCTTGCCGACGAACTGGAAATCCCGGAGGGAACCAGCGTGGCGCGGATTCAGCGGCTCCAGCTTGCGGATGACGAACCGGTCACGCTGATGGAAAATTATATCGAATATGCAAAAGTCCCTGGCATCGAAACGTATGAAAATCAGTTTGTAGCGCTGTATCAGTTTCTGGAGGAGAAATTTGGCTTGCAGATTGATGAGACACGAGACAGAATTTCAGCGAAATCCGCGACCTTTATGGAAGCCCAGGTTCTGAAAACGGAGCCGAAGGACGCGCTTCTTGTGGTGCACAGAATCACTTACTGGCAGAACCGGCCGGTGAGCATCGATCATGTACGTATCATCGGAAGCAAGTACGAGGTCGAGATTTCGGGAAAAGGACGGAGTAAATGAGCGATGAGACAGAAGAACAACAGAAACTGATGCGGCAGATCGATATCAGCTGTGTGCAGGCATTTCATACGATGGATGAAATTGATGCGATGATAACACTGGCAAAACAATATCGTCTGGCCGCTGTATTTACCCTGCCGTCATTCAGCGCCCATGTGGCAGAACAGTTGAAAGATGACAAGGAGGTTCATGCAGGAGGTGTGGTAAGCTTTCCGGGAGGCGGAGATACAACGGAACAGAAGAAGCGGCAGGCAAAAGAACTGTGGGAGGCCGGCTGCCGGGAAATCGATATGGTGATGAACCTTACGGCTTTCAGAAGCCATGCATTTTCTTACATAACAGAAGAACTGCTGGCTGTCCGGGAGCAGGTGCCTGCAGCGATTCTGAAGGTAATCATCGAGGCACCGCAGCTGACGGAAACAGAAATCTGTCAGGCAGTGGAACTGTGTGTGAAAGGCCGCGCAGATTATGTCAAGACAAGCACCGGCTGGTATCCCGGCTGTCCTTCCACGGCAGAGCAGATTCGAATCATGAACCGCGCGGCTGCCGGCCGGATCAAAATCAAGGCCGCCGGCGGAATCCGCAGCCTGGAAACGATACAGGAAATGCAGAAAGCCGGCTGCAGCCGCTTCGGTATGGGAATGCGGTCGGTACAGAATTTGATAAAAAGTATCTATAAGTAATCTATTGTGAAAAAGTACTAAAAAAGTCACGGAATCTTCTACATGATTCCGTGACTTTTTAGTTGAATTAGTAACCTATTAGTGATATATTCGAACTATAGGTTTCGATAATTTATTAACAATCTGAAAGGAGAACAAAAGATATGAAAGGTTATGCAATGCTGAAAATCGGTGAGTCCGGATGGATCGAGAAAGAACGTCCGAAATGCGGCCCAATGGATGCCATCTGCCGCCCGCTGGCAGTAGCCATCTGTACTTCTGACGTCCACACCTTATGGGAAGGTGCCATCGGCGACCGTCACAACATGATTCTTGGTCATGAGTGCTGTGCAGAGGTCGTAGAAGTCGGAGAGCTCGTAAAAGATTTCAAACCGGGCGACCGCGTTCTCGTACCGGCCATCACCCCGGACTGGAACTCTCTGGAAGCACAGGCTGGTTATGGCATGCACTCCGGCGGAATGCTGGCTGGATGGAAATTCTCTAACTTTAAAGACGGTGTTTTCTCTGAAGTTTTCCATGTAAATGATGCAGACGGAAACCTTGCACTGCTTCCGAAAAACATCAACGTTGTTGACGCGTGCATGCTCTCCGATATGGTGCCGACCGGCTTCCACGGAGTAGAGCTTGCAGACGTACAGTTCGGTGATACCGTTCTTGTCATCGGAATCGGACCGGTCGGCCTGATGTCCGTAGCCGGAACGAATATGCGCGGCGCATCGAGAATCATTGCTGTCGGAACAAGACCTGTCTGCGTAGAGGCAGCGAAAAAATACGGTGCAACGGATTTCGTCAGCTACAAAAACGGACCGATTTTCCAGCAGGTACTCGACATGACCGACGGAAAAGGCGTAGATAAAGTTGTCATTGCCGGCGGCGGAGTAGAAACCTTTGCAGAAGCGGTAAAATGCCTGAAACCGGGCGGAAAGATCGGAAACGTAAACTACCTCGGATCCGGCGACAACATTGATATCCCGCGTGCAGAGTGGGGTGTTGGAATGGGCCACAAACAGATTAACGGAGGCCTGATGCCGGGCGGAAGACTCCGCATGGAAAAACTGGGAGCACTTGTTGCAGCCGGCAAACTGGATGTCAGCCCGCTGTCAACCCACGTATTTGAGGGATGGGAGCACCTGGAAGAAGCACTCTTCCTGATGAGAGATAAACCGAAGGATTTAATCAAACCAGTCGTTAGACTTGCCGACTGATCATTTGACTGAAAAAGGAAACGTATGAAAATATTGATCGTATCCGGCTTTTTGGGAGCGGGAAAAACAACATTTATCAAACGGCTGGCGAGGAGCATCGATCAGCGGTTTGCCATACTGGAAAATGAATATGGAGCCGCAGGAATCGATGGTGCGCGTCTTGGCCGGAATCAGCAGGGAACGCAGAAAAATGTGTGGGAAATGACAGAGCAGTGCATCTGCTGCACCGGAAAAAAGGATTTTGCAGCATCCGTTCTGACCATTGCCAATGCGGTAGATCCGGAATACCTGATCGTAGAACCGACAGGAATCGGAAGCCTTGCTAAGATTATAGAAAATCTGCGTCAGATCGAATACGAGAGAATCCAGGTTCTCGCACCGGTCACGATAGTGGATGTTTACAGTTACCGCCGTTATATGATGGAATATCCTGAGCTGTATCAGGACCAGATCCGAAGCGCGGATACGATCATTGTTTCCAAAACGGAAGCATGTCAGGCAGAAGAGAAACAGAAGATCCGGGAATTCCTGCAGGAAATCAACCCGTCTGCAAAGATCATCATGGAGTATACATCCACGATGACGCGGGAAGATTACCAGAGCCTGCTGCTGGGCGGCCGGTACGAGAAAGAAGTGCTGGATACGCAGAGCGGCGAAAAAATGCCGGAGACCTTCTCGTTCGAAAATATCCGAATGGAAGCACCGGAAACCCTGTGGTATTTTCTGGAACAACTCATTCGTGGAGGGTTTGGAAATGTCATCCGTGCAAAAGGACAGTTCGCAGCTGGAGACCAGTTTCTCCAGTTTGATGTCGCCGACCACCGCTACAGCATCACCGGCGCAGAACAGAAAACCGCCGGCCAGGCCGTATTTATCGGAAACGATATGAACGAAGAAGAAATCCGGAAGTATTTCAAAAAATGCGCCGGATCGCAGAAAATGAAATACGCTGCCCGCCATGCGTCATAAATAAAATAAGAAAAAAGAGATTGCGGAGTCCTGCTAAAACAGGGCTTCGCAATTTTTGCATTTTATGGATGCCGACGGACACAAAATTTTTACAAAAAATTAGCACTCGCCCCTTGATAATGGAAGTTGATTTTTGTCCTGTCTTGTGTATCCCGAAAGTGCCTGTTTTACAGGCTTTCCGGGGTATTAGTCATTTTGTCTGGTATTGTAA
>CAVBNJ010000295.1:0-3974 GCA_963596755.1 bacterium | reverse complement strand
TTTCGAAAGCTGCTCCAGAACGCGGCACAGATACTGATACGTTCTCTCCACGGAGGAAATCGAAAGCCGCTCCTCGGTCGTGTGGATCGCTTTCATATTCGGACCGAAGGAAACGCAGTCGAGTCCGGAAAGCTTCTCATAGAACAGACCGCACTCAAGGCCTGCATGGATTGCCTCTACTGCAGGCTTTTCTCCGTACATGGCCTCATACTCTGCGACCATCAGATCGCGGAGTGCGGAATCCTCTTTGTACTCCCATGCCGGGTAGGCACCTTCTACATGGAACTCACCGCCCAAGAAGCCGATCAGATACTCCAGCTTGTCGGAGAGTGCTTCTTTTGCACTTCCCACGGAACTGCGCACGCTCGCGCATGCATGCAGGTGATCCGGCTCTAATTTCAGAATACCGAGGTTCAGGGAAGTCTCCACAAGTCCCGGGATCTGACCGCTCATCTTCTGTACACCGTTTGGAAGGTTCATCAGGAAAAAGACAGTTTTCTGCAGGCTGACCGGATGAAGTGCCGGTGCAGCGCCCTCGCCAGTTTTCTCTACGGTAACGGTAATGCCGTCATCGGTTCCGCTGTACTCTCTGCGGAGATTTTCGGTAAAGCGGGCTGCTTCTTCTTTTAAAATCTCTTTCTCTCCGCCGTCGATCGCAAGAAGCATGCGGGTTGTCCGCGGGATGGCATTGTCTTTTAATCCGCCCTCCAGCTCGATCAGCGCATAATCCATTTTTCCAGCCAGTTCATACAGGAAACGGCCTGCCAGAATGTTGGAGTTGGCGCGGTTTTTGTGGATTTCCGTGCCGGAATGACCGCCGGCAAGGCCGGAAATGGTCACTTCCATCTGCTCTCCCATCACTTCGTTTCTGCGCACCGGCAGATCCATCATGGCTGTCATACCGCCGGCACACGATACGGTAAGAATTCCCTCTTCCTCAGAATCCATATTTAACAGTGTTCTTCCCTTTAACTCATCGCCGTTTAATGCCGCAGCACCGAGCAGTCCGATCTCCTCGTCGGTTGTAATCAGTGCCTCGATGGCCGGAAGCTGCAGATTGTCTGATTCCAGTACGGCCAGCATATAGGCAACTGCGATTCCGTCGTCGCCGCCAAGTGTCGTGTCTTTTGCATAGATCTCATCGCCGTCAATATGAAGTTCGAGACCGTCTTTCGTAAAGTCATGACTGCTGCCCGGCTTTTTCTCGCAGACCATATCACAGTGGCCCTGCAGAATCACCGTCGGAGCTGATTCACAGCCTTTCGATGCCGGCCGGCGGATGATCACGTTGTTGGACGCATCCTGATACCAGGACAGTTCGTGATCTTTCGCAAACTGAACCAGATAGTCGCTCACTTCTTTTGTGTTTCCGGAACCGTGCGGAATACGGCAGAGCTCTTCAAAATAATAAAATACCCGTTCCGGGTTTAATCCTGCTAATACGCTCATTTTCTTCGTCTCCCATCTTCTTTTTTTCAAAATTTCGTCATACTCTATCTTATAAACCGTGATGAGGTTCGAACATTATGAAAAAATCTTTTTTATTTTTCTCTTCCCTGCTTCTTTTTTTCTGTCTTCTTATCTTCCCCGCGCGGACCTTTTTCTATGCCTGCGAGGGTGTCAATCTCTGGTTCCACACCGTTCTGCCGTCGCTTCTTCCGTTTCTGATTCTGACGTCTCTTCTTCTCGAGACAGGTGCGGCGCGGCGGATTCCCGCCCGTGCGGAACGTTTCTTTCAAATGATTTTCGGGCTTTCTTCCAGTGGATTTTATGCTCTTTTTCTCGGTCTGCTCTGCGGCTTCCCGATGGGTGCGCGTATCACCGCGCAGCTCTATGAAACAGGCACGATCGACCGGAACGAGGCCTGCTATCTTTTAACCTTCAGCAGCAGCCCAAGTCCTGCTTTTCTGTCTTCTTACGTGATTTTAAATGCTCTTTCCGGGCAAGTTTCGCCCGTTTTCGTCTTCGGCGTTCTCTATGGTTCCAATTTTTTTACCGGCCTTCTCTTCCGTTTTGTCTTTCATCGTTTTCCTTCCGGAAAACCTGCCGGATCGAAAGCGGATGTGTCAGAAAAAAAAGAGATGTCAAAACAGACTTCCAAAGGAAACCTGCTGGACACCTCTATCATGAACGGATTTGAAATCATTACACAGCTTGGCGGATACATCATCCTGTTTTCCATTCTGTCCGGACTTCTGATGGATCTGCATCCGTTTGGTTCCGCCACGCCCCTGTTCTGCGGCGTGCTGGAAATCACGACAGGAATCTCGCAGCTTGCTGCATCATCCCTTTCGTCTGTCGGAAAAGTCTCCGCAGTTCTTGCCTGCTCCGCTTTCGGCGGTCTTTCTGTCGCTGCCCAGACAAACTGTATGATCCACAACAGCGGCCTGCCTCTTACGCCTTATCTTGCCGGGAAGCTCTGCTGCGCTGTTTTCGCAGGAACGCTTGGTTTATTCCTCTTCGCTTTCCTCTTCTGATGCCGGATCATATTCCGGTACGGAGATTTCCTCTTCCGGCTGCTGCTCTTCCTCTGCTGCACCCTGTGGAGCGAGTTCGCTTCTGTTCTGAACAACCGTATTGTAGCAGCTTGTCAGAGACTCCACAAAGCTGTTGTACTTCTCGCCTGCATCGTTTAATGCAGTCGTCATAATATTGCTTAAGTTGGCAAGCATATCGTCCGTATATCCGATTGCGCCCATACGGATGCTGTTGGCATCGTTTGTTGCAGCGTCCAGGATTTCCTGTGCCTGCTGATTTGCATTGTTGATGGTCTCGTTTGCCTGTGCGTATGCGGTCTGCATCACTTCACTCTGCTCTACCAGCTCTCTTGCTTTTGCCTGTGCCTCTGCGATAACAGCATCTGCCTTGTTCTGTGCATCTGCAAGGATCGCATCTTTGTTGCTGATGATCTTCTGGTACCGTTTGATCTCATCCGGTGTTTTCAGACGGAGCTCACGGAGAAGCTCTTCTAACTCTTCTTTATTTACAACGATTTTGGTGGTAGACAGCGGCTGATATTTACAGCTCTCTACGTACTCCTCAATTTCTTCGATGATCTGTTCAATTCTGCTGCTCATTTTAATTCTCCTTATCTTTTATCCTGCGGTGTCCCTTCTGGATTTTTTGCGGCATACTTCGCACGGATTTCTTTTTCTACAAAATCCGGAACGAATTTGTGAATATCGCCGCCAAAAGAAGCTACTTCTTTTACTACCGTTGAGCTGAGGTACGCATACTCCAGCGAGGTAATCAGAAACGTGGTATCTACTTCCGGTTCCAGAACACGGTTGGTCTGTGCCATCTGCAGTTCATATTCAAAGTCTGTGATCGCGCGGAGTCCGCGAACGATCGTATGCGCCTGGCATTCTCTTGCAAAATCAACGGCGAGTCCGCTAAACGAACGGATCTCGACATTCGGAATGTCCTGGGTCGCTTTCTTTAGTATATTAACACGTTCTTCCACAGAAAACAACGGAGATTTTGAGGAATTATGTAAAACTCCCACGATTACACGGTCAAAAAGCTTCGATGCACGCCGAATGACATCGAGATGACCATACGTGACAGGGTCAAAGGTTCCCGGGTATACAGCTGTTTTCATGATTCTTTTACTCCTTCGTTCTTGCTTTTCGGGGTAAGGAACACATGGACATTGGTCTTATAAATCTTTTTCTTCAGAATTTCGTATCCGGCATCCTCCGCCCAGTCGAAATCAGTATTTAATGATGCTTCTACAATAATTAAGGTATCCTCACCGATGAAGGATGCGTCGCGGAACACATACAGCACGTCCTTTTCCAGCCCCTTGTCATACGGCGGATCCATAAAAATGCAGTCAAAAGGCTCCTGTCCCTGGAGCGACTGCAGCGCTGCATGCGCTTCCATGGGCAGGAGCACCGCCTGCTGATCCAGTTTCGTAAACTTCAGATTCTGCCGGATGCAGTCTGCTGCCGCCTTGTTCTGTTCTACAAACC
>CAVBNJ010000294.1:0-3995 GCA_963596755.1 bacterium | reverse complement strand
CATGAGGTTTCGAAACGGGGACGCGTTTTTGAATACTTAAAATTACGAAGCGGTTAATCGCGGTTGAAAACTTCGCGGTCGAGCGCTTTCTCCTGATGGCTGACAATCGTTGTGCAGACAGCATCACCGGTGATATTGACTGCGGTACGCAGCATATCGAGGATACGGTCGATACCCATGATCAGAGCGATACCCTCGGTCGGCAGTCCGACAGAGTTCAGTACCATCGCCAGAGTAACAAGACCAACGCTCGGGATACCGGCGGTTCCGATGGAAGCCAGTGTCGCGGTGACAACAACCGTTGCGAGGTTTGCCGGTGTCAGATGAATACCGTATGCCTCCGCGATGAAGATAACGGCAACACCCTGCATGATGGAAGTACCATCCATGTTGATGGTCGCACCGAGCGGAATCGTAAACGAAGAAATCTGCTTGGAAACACCCATCTTTTTATTCAGGGTATCGATTGACATCGGGATTGTAGCATTGGAAGTTGCGGTAGAGAATGCAAATCCCATAACCGGCAGGAATTTCTTTACGAATTTGATCGGATTCAGCCGTGTAAAGACGAACAGCAGAATCTGGTAAATCACGAAGCACTGCAGTGCCAGCGCCAGCGTAACATTTCCCATGTATTTCAGCATCGGGGCGAATGCGGAGAAGCCGACGGTTGCAAAGGTACGTGCGATCAGGCAGAAGACGCCGATCGGAGCAACCTTCATGACGGTCATGGTCATCTCCATCATAACATCATTAAACTGGCTGATAAAGTTCGAAACAACCGAAGTGCGGTTTCCGAGTTTGGCGAGCATAACGCCGACGAACAGAGCGAATACGATGATCGGCAGCATATCGCCGTTTGCCATGGAACCGATCGGGTTCTTCGGGATGATGTTGAGCAGTGTGTCTACAAGGCTGACGGTGGAATCCGTTGCCGTCGAGGACATATCTGCTTTCTGGACTGCGCTCATGTTAAGGCCGAGGCCCGGGTGAATGAGCATGGCCGTTCCGAGGGCGATGCAGACAGCAAGGGCTGTGGTAAAGAGGTAAAACACGATGGTTTTCACGCCGACCTTACCGAGGGTCTTGCTGTCTCCGATCGACATACTTCCGCAGACGAGGGAGCAGAAGACGAGCGGTACGACGAGCATCTGCATCAGGCGGATAAAGCCCTGGCCGATGACATACAGCACACCTTCTACGATGACGGTGTCACGGATGTAGCTGGCCGGGATGAAATAGTGGATCACCACGCCGAGCAGCGCACCGGTCAGCAGGGCGATGAAAATCTGGGTGGAAAGGCCGAGTTTCTTTTTCGGCTTCTCCGTTGTTTCTTTTCTGGTTCTGACCATTATTCGATTCCTCCCGTCTCGTCAAGATATTCTTTCAGTGCTGTTTTCCAGTCGAGAGGCTCTTCAATGCCGGTCAGGCGGAGCATCATGTTGTCCAGAACGGAATACGTCGGGCGGACATCGTCGCGTGCGACAACCGGGTACAGATCAAGGTCGCCGGTTTTTCCGGTGTACTCGAGAATCGTTCTTGCAAATTCATAACGGCTGCAGCTTCCCGGGCAGACAACGTGGTACAGACCGTACTCCTCGTTGTCGATGAAGTGACAGATCACGCGCGCAAGCTCAACGGCGCTGGTAGGAGCCGCATACTGATTGTTCGGAACCTCCATCGTGCCGCCTTTTGCCGCATTGCGGAGCACCTCGTCCACGAAGTCGCGTCCGATGCCGTAAATCCAGGAGCTTCGAATGATGACAAAACGGTTTAAGAGCTGTGTCAGAATCTTTTCGCCGGCCTCTTTCGATTTTCCGTAGATGGTACGCGGATGAACAGCGTCAAACTCGTTGTACGGAATGTGGGATTCTTTGTCGAAAACGTCATCGGTCGAAATCTGAATGACTTTTGCATCGATCGAGTTGGCAGCGAGCGCTACGTTCCGCACGCCGATCGCATTGACGCGGTATGCCTCATCCACGTTCTTCTCGCACTCGGCAACGTCGGTCATGCCGGCGCAGTTGATGATGACATCAGGACGGTTGACATAAACGAACTGCGTTACTTCGTCGATCTTTGTGATGTCCACTTCGTGGATATCGGTCGGAAGAAGCTGATATTCCACACCCTCCAGCAGTTCCAGAAGGGCGGTACCGATGTGACCTTCGGCACCTGTAATCCATATTTTTTTCATAGGTTCTCTGCCACTCAAAATATGATGAAATATACTCATATCGAGATATTGTAGTTCTCACGAATCCTACTTACTGCTTCAGTAGTGTATGCTTTTGAACAGTCAAAACTGTATCTACTCACAAGTGCTTTGTACACTCCACAGTCGTCAATTCCCGAAATGGCCTTCGGTACATACTTATCGCTGTGTTCCTTATACAGACTGATAAGTTTTCACATCTCTCAGGTTTAATGCCGCATTCAGATCCCTGTCCTCGCGATAACCACAACTACACTGGTAAACTCGATCCGAAAGTTTTAAATCTTTTCGAATCTGTCCGCAATGATGACAGCGCCTGGAGGACGGATACCAGCGAGCTGCAATTCTCAATTCAATTCCCGTTTCTGCACACTTGCCCTGCAGTCTGGTGCGGAATTCATAGAATTTCTGCGATGCTGTTGCTTTCGAAAGATGCCGGTTCTTCATCATACCTTTTACGTTCAGATCTTCAATCGTGATAAAGGATGGCTTGGTTTTCGCAATCCCTGCAATTGTCTTCTTAATATAATCGGTGCGAATATTGTCGATCCGCTGATAAAGCCGTTGTACCTTTAAGTTTTGTTTCTGTATATTCGCTCTTTGAGTGGACGCTCCTTTCTTTAACTTTTCATATTTACGGGAAAGACTTCTCTGTTCCCGTTTTAACTGTTTTTCAAGTTTCTTTATTTTGGCTGATTTATTGATGTTTTGATAAACAGTTCCATCAGAAAGCACAGCAAAGCTTTTGATTCCTAAATCAATACCAATCCCCTCATTCTGGTTTTCTACCTTTGGGGGATCAGGTACTTCCACCAGAACAGAAACATAATATCTTCCGGCACGCATGGAAACCGTACCGCTTTTAATTACATATCCATCTTTTGTTGTTGGAAGATAGCCTTTTTCCTTGATCCGTACCCATCCCAGGGTGGGAATATTGACCCGGTGTCGTTCGCAAAAACAATCTGTACGGTTATTTTTTACAAAATACATTTTGACATCAGACTTATTTTTCTTTTTGTATCTTGGAAAACGACTCTGCCCCTTGAAAAACCTCGAAAATGCCGTGCATGCGTTTTCAAGGGAACGTTTTACTGATTTGGAACTAACCTCTTTGATCCAGGCATATTCAGGATTTTGCGGCAGATACTCATTGTTCAGCCAGACGCTGAACGATTTTCCACTCATAAACTTTTCACCCTTCTCATAACACTTCCTGTTCTGATCCAGATAAAAGTTATAGACATACCGGCATGTCCCGATGGTCCGACGGATCTTCATCTTTTGTTCTTCCGTCGGGTTAATTTCCGTCTTGAAGCTCTTTTGCAATTTTCTCATCTCTTTCTATCTGTTTCTTATATTTGCGTAGCCATATAATCTGCACGAAAATACATGAAGAATGGAAATAATATCCTGCACCAGATCTTCCTGCGGTGACAGGGATTCATTATTTACGATGATGATTGTTGTATGAAACTTCATACAGAACTTTTCAAACCATTCACAGACAAATCGGATAAAACGATCTTTATGTGTAATCACAATGGTTTTTATTTTCTGATCTATAACATCATCCAGCAACCGGGTCCAATTTGGACGGTTATAACTCAGCAAAATCTTTTGGCTTGAAATTCTTGGCATTTGACGTGATCATCATACACCTCAAAGGGTATATTTAAACACTTATTATAATTTTTGTTGATTTAATCGATTACTTAATGGTTCCTCCTGTCCTTAATTTGTATACAGAAAAACTGCAATTATATTCATTTTACCTGTC
>CAVBNJ010000293.1:0-3997 GCA_963596755.1 bacterium | reverse complement strand
TCGACATTGGTCTCTTCCTCTGTCACTCCGTCCGGCAGACGTACCAGATGAACCAGGTATTCGATATTTCCCTCCGGTCCCTTGATCGGGGAGAATTCCAGATGGCGTACGCCAAAGGAAATGCTCTTCGCATACGAAATGACCATCTCGATGACTTCTTTGTGTACCGCCGGATCGCGGACAACGCCTTTTTTGCCGACTTTTTCGCGTCCTGCCTCAAACTGCGGTTTGATAAGGGCTGCGATTTCACCGTTTTCTTCCATCAGATTGCGGACCGGAAGCAGAACTTTTGTGAGGGAAATAAAGGATACGTCGATCGATACGAACGACGGTTTTTCCTCGATATCCTCCGGCACGACATAGCGGATGTTCGTGCGCTCCATGCAGACAACGCGCGGATCGTTCCGCAGCTTCCAGTCGAGCTGGCCGTGGCCGACATCAACGGAATATACTTTAACTGCGCCGTTCTGCAGCATGCAGTCGGTAAAGCCTCCTGTGGACGCTCCGACATCCATGCAGACCTTTCCGGTAAGGGTCAGGTCAAAGTTTTTCATCGCCTTCTCTAATTTCAGGCCGCCGCGGCTCACATACGGCAGCGGTTTTCCTTTCAGGACAATCTCCACTTCTTCCGGGAACATGGAACCGGCTTTGTCTTCCCGCTCGTTGTCCACCAGAACTTCTCCTGCCATAATCATGGCTTTTGCTTTCTCGCGCGATGTGGCAAGACCCCGTTCTACCAGTAATACGTCTAATCGTTTTTTCATCTTTCTTCCTGCTCCCGTTCTCTGTAGTATGTTTCGATTCTGCCGCAGATATCCTCCGCGGTGAATCCGACCTGTTTCATCTGATATGATACGCTTCCATGCGGAATAAAACGATCCGGCAGTGCAACGATTTCCACGCCAAACGGAAGATTTTCCTCCTCCGCAAAGGCAAGCACGCGCTCTCCAAAGCCGCCGTCTTTTACATTTTCCTCAAGCGTTACAACAAGCTCATAATCGTCCGCCAAACTGCGGAGAAGTTCCTCGTCGATCGGTTTGACGAAACGCGCGTTGATGAGCGCCGCATCGATGCCCATCTGCTCTTTTAACTCTTGCCGCACTTCTTCCGCCATTTTCACCATGCTTCCTGCCGCAAGGAGAGCAACACGGTCTCCCTCGTAAATCACTTCCGACTTTCCAAGGTGGATCGGAGATCGAAACTCTTTTAAGCCGGTGTACGCTTCGCCTCTCGGATAACGCACGGCAATCGGTCCGTCGTAATCGACCGCAAATTTGATCATATCCGAGAGCTCCCAGAGGTTCTTCGGTGCCAGAATTGTCATGTTCGGCATGGATCCAAGATAGGACAGGTCAAAAATACCGTGGTGCGTCTCCCCGTCATATCCCACAAGACCGGCACGGTCGATCGCAAAGACGACGTGGAGGTTCTGCATACAGACATCATGCATGATCTGGTCGTACGCCCGCTGCAGGAACGAAGAGTAGATTGCAACAACAGGCGTAATTCCGCCGAGCGAAAGTGCCGCCGCGAATGTCACCGCATGCTCCTCTGCGATTCCGACATCGAAACAGCGGTCCGGGAACATATTGGAGAAACGTTTTAAACCGACACCCGTCATCATCGCTGCCGTGACAGCCGCCACATCGGTCCGTCTGTCTCCCATCTTCCGCATGACCGTGGAAAACACATCGGTATACGTCGGATTTGATTTTCCGACCGGCAGTCCCGTCTTCACATCGAACGGACCTGCGCCGTGGAATCTTGCCGGATGGCGCATGGCGGGCTCATAGCCGCGACCCTTCTGCGTCAGGACATGCACCAGGATCGGCCCTTCAAACCGTTTTGCTTCCTGGAACATCTTGATGAGCTGCGGAATGTTGTGGCCGTCCACAGGTCCCAGATACGTGATGCCCATATCCTCAAACAGCATGCCCGGAATGATGATCTGTTTGATGCTGCTCTTCGTTTTCCGCATTGCATCCACCATGCCGGGTCCGATGCCCGGAATGCGGTTCAGTGCTTTTGTGACATCCATCTTGAAATCGGTGTACGCCGACGCCGTCCGAAGGCCGGACAGATACGTTGACATACCGCCGACATTCTCGGTGATCGACATCTCGTTGTCATTTAACACGATAATAAAATTCGATTTCAGGCTGGCCGCATTGTTCAGCGCCTCGTACGCCATACCGCCGGTCAGCGCACCGTCTCCGATGATGGACACGACCGAATAATCGTCCTTTTTCAGCTCGCGCGCACGGACATAGCCGACACCTGCGGAAATCGAAGTCGAACTGTGGCCGGTATCGAACACGTCGCAGTCGCTCTCGCTTCTCTTTGGAAAGCCGCTGATACCGCCCTCTCTGCGCAGAGTTTCAAACCCTTCTTTCCGCCCTGTCAGGATTTTGTGTGTATAGGACTGATGTCCCACATCCCAGATCAGCTTGTCTTTTGGAAGATCAAACACGCGGTGCATCGCGATCGTCAGCTCCACCACACCAAGGTTCGAAGCCAGATGACCGCCGGTCTTACTTAAAGACTCGATGATAAATTCCCGGATTTCCTCTGCGAGCGCCGGAAGCTGTTCCGCCGGAATCTTTTTGATATCGTTTGGTTTCTGTATTTTTTCTAACATGAAATCATCCCTTACTTTTTTCTGGAAGTCAGAGATTCAAACAGCTCTTCCAGAAATATTTTATCTCCCGGACAGGACAGGCTTTTCAGTTCGTCCACGGCTTCTTTTGTGAGCCGTTTTACTTCCTGCTCCGCCCCGTCTGTGCCAACCAGCGTCACATACGTTGTTTTTTCATTCTTTTCATCACTGAATACCGGTTTCCCCAGCTCCTCCATCGTCGATGTCACATCCAGGATATCGTCCCGGATCTGGAACGCGATTCCGACTTTGGAAGCAATCCGGCAGAGTGCGTCAAGTTCCTCGTCTTTTGCTCCGGCAAGCGCTGCGCCTGCCATCATGGCAGCCTCTAAAAGCGCCGAGGTCTTGTTTTCATAGATATAGTCGAGCATCTCGCGGTCGATCGCAAAATGACCGGCTTTCTCGTTCATCACATCGACACTCTGGCCGCCGAGCATGCCGGAAATTCCGGTTTTATGGCAGAGAATGCCAAACGCGCGGACGACGCGGTCGGTGTGCTCCTCCAGCGGGAATGCTTTCCATGCGGTCTCGTACGCATAATTTAAGAGCGCATCGCCCGCCAGGACACCGACCGCTTCCCCAAAGACGACATGGGTCGTTTTTCTGCCGCGGCGGTAATCGTCGTTGTCGATCGCAGGGAGATCATCGTGAATCAGGGAATGGGTATGAATCATCTCCATGGCTGCCATAAACGGTTTTACAGCCTCCCCGGTTCCGCCGAACAGCCGGAAACTCTCCTGCAAAAGCAGCGGACGAAGCCTCTTTCCGCCCGCTGTCATACTGTAATTCATGGCTTTTGCCAGTTCCTTTGCAAAGCCTTCCTCTTTCGGCAGGTAAGCGGCAATAATAATTTCCGCCTCCCGCGTTTTCTCTTCGAGTTCTGCTTTAAAATTCTCTGAATGTTCCATCCTCATTCATCTGGAGCATCTTTTTCTCGACGCGGTCGATTTTCTGACTGCACTCGTTCAAGAGCTCCATTCCCTCCTTGTATAACCGGAAGGAATCTTCCAGGCTGACATCGCTGCTTTCCAGCGTCTCAAGCATTCTGTCCAGTTTCCCGAACGCCGTCTCGAGTGTCTCTTCTGAAGTGGTTCCTTCTTCTTTTCTCTCTTCTGCTTCCATCTTTCCCATGTTTTCTCTATTCTTCTGATCTTTTTATTTCGTTACTCTTCCGTCCAGGAAACTTCCGCTGTTTTTTCCGCACGTACCGTGATTTTTCCGTCGGCTACGCAGATTTCCAGCAGATCGCCTTTCTTGATTTCCTGCACGGATGTGATGGCTTTTCCGTCTTTTTCCACGTAAGAATAGCCCTGGTTCAGCTTGTCAAGCGGGGACAGTCCC
>CAVBNJ010000292.1:0-4017 GCA_963596755.1 bacterium | reverse complement strand
CTACGGTACCGTAGTTGTCACGGTTGTCCAGTACGTAGTTAATAACGGAACGCAGCGGCGCAAGTCCGATACCTCCGGCGATGAACAGCAGGTCCTGTCCTTTTAATACGGTTTCTACCGGGAAATGATTTCCGTACGGTCCGCGGACCAGGATCTCATCTCCTACAGACATATTGTGAAGATAATTGGTTAAAGTACCGCACTCCTTGATGGAGAACTCCTGGTACTCTTTGTTTGTCGGGGAGGAGGTGATGGAAAACAGCGCCTCTCCAACGCCCGGTACGCAGAGCATTGCGCACTGGCCAGGCATATGTTCAAACAGCTTTGAGCCGTCCGGACGAACGATACGGAATGTCTTTACGTCCGGAGTTTCGCGGCGGATATCTGTGATGATACCGACCTGCGGCAGCAAAGCGTTTTTCTTTTCTTCGCTTCCACAACTACAATTGCACATTTACTTGGTACCTCCCATGCGTTTGATGACTTTGACAATGTTCAGCGACTGCGGGCATTTCTCTACGCAGCGTCCGCATCCGACGCAGGAATACATTCCATCGTTGTTGTCCGGGAAGTAAACCAGCTTGTGCATGAAACGCTGACGGAAACGCTGAAGCTGTGTGGTACGGTTGTTTCCTGCTGCCATCATCGTAAAGTCAGAGTACATACAGGAATCCCAGCAGCGGTAACGCTGTACACCGCTTCCGGTGTTAAAGTCCTTGATGTCGTAGCACTGGCAGGTCGGGCAGGAGAACGTACAGGTTCCGCAGCCTAAGCAGGCATCGGAAAGCTCTTTCCACTTCGGATCATCGAAACGCTCTTTTGTCTTGCCTACGCCCCATCCCTCGAGGGAAAGGTTGCTGTTCGGCATCTTGTCGATCAGGGTACGGATGGCTTCTTTCTCAGCCTCAACCTCTTTTGCGAGATCCTGCTCTGTCAGGTAATCTTTTACGAGCTCGGTCAGCTTCTCACCTTTTTCGGTTTTTGCTTCCCATGCATAGCCGTCTCCTACCTGCCACATAGCAACATCTGCCTGCGGTTCTGCAGCGTCGATGCCGAAGGTTTTGCAGAAGCAGCTGTCTTCCGGCTCATGACATGCCAGGGAAACAACGATTCCGTGCTCTCTTCTGGCTGCATAGTAAACGTCAGCCGGCTCGCTTAAGAATACACGGTCCAGAACATCGAAAGCGCGGACATCACACGGGCGAACGCCGAAAACAGCGAACGGTGCGTCTTTTAAAGCTGCCGGCTCGATGCTGGTCTTGTTTGCCTTCTGGTAGCAGGAGTAAAGAACTTCACTCTGCGGGAAAAAGGCATCTTTCGGGGATTTTACGGTTTTTAAGGTATCGAGATCCACTTTTGCGTCCTCGGTCCAGAAACCGAAATTGGTAATTCCATTGTTTTGTACCGGAAGGAAAAGATCCATCTCCTTTGCAACAGCGGCAAGGAGCTCCGGCATTTTTTCTCTGCTAATCTGATACATCCCTTAACCCCTTTCCTTAACGATACTTGGCTCTACATCTTCCTGTGTGAAGTTGGTGAGCGGTGCACGGCTGTCGGTATCGGCTCCTGCCTGATACTCTCCGTAGAACTCGTCGATATCTTTGATGAATTTACGGTTCAGCAGGTGCAGCGGAATGTGCTGCGGACATACACGGGAGCACTCGCCGCAGTCGGTGCAGCGTCCGGCAACGTGGAATGCACGGATGATGTGGAACATCTGCTCCTCAAATGTCGTGGTGTTTGCTTTCTGTGCTGTGTCGTAACGGTCATTGTCGAATACGCACTTGATACAGCTGCAGGCCGGACATACGTTACGGCATGCGTTGCAGCGGATACAGCGGGACAGCTCGTTCTGCCAGAATGCGAAACGCTCTTCCGGAGCCATGGCCTCGAGTTTTTCAACCAGTTCGAAACGGCCTTCTTTTGCCGGTTTCTCCTCGTCGCAGTTCTCAGCCAGCTCATCGTAAGCAACGTGTTTTCCGCCCTTGCAGGCTTTACATCTCTCGAGGATAACATCCTCTCTGGCGAGCTCTTTGTCACCGTATACAGTTGCTACTTTGATGGTATCGCCGTCTTCTGTTACAGCGGTAATACCCTTGCATCCTGCTTCACGGATCTTTTCGATGTCGAGTTTTCCATCGCAGCCGATGCCTACGATGTAGGTTTTCTCGCGATCCACACGATGCTCTTTGATTAACTGATTAAAGCTGTAGGTATCACACGGTTTTAAGAAAACGAGTGTTTTTCCTTCTTCCTTCGATGCTTTAATCATATATTTGCTTAAGTTAGCGCCGCAGAATCCGTCGTAGGTAAACTCGGAAAGGCTCTCGGCGGTCTCGAAGAATGCAGGCTCTGCGCTGAAATCAGTGTCGCCTTTTCTCCAGCCAAGAACACGGACTACGGTACCGTCAGACAGAAGCTCTTTTGCGCGGGATACTAATTTTTCTTGCATCGTAAATCCTCCAATCTGACATTCTTACCAAGGCTTGTAACCTGCTCGATGAACTCGTTCATGGTCTGGGAGAATTTCACACCTTCTGCGGCGGATACCCATTCCACACGGGTACGTCCGTTCTCAACGCCCATGTAATCAAGCATGGAGAACAGCAGGGTCATACGTCTTCTTGCATAATAGTTTCCTGTGCTGTAATGGCAGTCTCCCGGATGACATCCGCAGAGGATGACTCCGTCAGCGCCCTTCTGGAATGCTCTTAAGATGAAGAGCGGATTGACACGGCAGGAACATGGAACACGGATGATCTTTACGTCTGCCGGATAGGAAAGACGGCTGGAACCTGCCAGGTCTGCTCCTGCGTAGGAGCACCAGTTGCAGCAGAATGCCACGATGACTGGCTTAAATTCTTTGTTTTCGTTGTTATCTATCGGCATATTGCATCTACCTCCGCGAGAATTTGTCTATTGGAGAATCCTTTCAGGTCCATAGCGCCGGACGGACATGCAACGGTACATGCACCGCATCCATGGCAAAGAGCGCTGTTAACGACTGCCACATGTCTGGTTTCGCGGATTCCATGATCGTTGACCTGACGGTCTTCGTAGGAAATTGCGCCGTACGGGCAGACTTTTTCACAGGATGCACATCCGTTACAGAACAGCGGATTGGATTCTGCTGTACACGGGTTGGTGGTCAGTTTATCTTTTGCAAGCAGTCCGACTACTTTGACAGCAGCAGCTCCTGCCTGTGCAACGGTCTCCGGGATATCTTTCGGTCCCTGGCATACGCCGGAGAGGAAGACACCTGCGGTCGGGGACTCTACCGGACGCAGTTTAGCGTGTGCCTCGGTAAAGAAGTCGTTCGTATCCATACTTGCAGTCAGCATGGTAGCCAGTTTTCTTGCATCTTTGCTCGGCTCGATTGCGGTTGCAAGGACAACAAGGTCTGCTTCCATCTTGATCTGACGGTTGTCAAGCAGGTCAGAACCCTGTACCAGAAGACGTCCGTTCGGAGCCTCAGATACTTTTCCTACCTGGCCTTTGATGTAGTCTACATTGAACTCTTCTACAGCACGGCGGTAGAACTCATCGAAGTTTTTACCCGGGGTACGAACGTCGATGTAGAAGACATGTACGTTGACATCCGGATAATGGTCACGCACCAGCATCGCCTGTTTTGCAGTGTACATACAGCAGATCTTGGAGCAGTAGCTCTTTCCTCTGCAGGTTACGTCACGGGAACCGACACACTGGATAAATACGATATCCTTCGGATGCTCGCCGTTGGAAAGACGAACGACTTTACCGCCTGTCGGGCCGGCAGCGTTCATCAGACGCTCCATCTCAAGGGAGGTAATAACGTCTTTGCTCTGGTTGTAATAATATTCATCAAATTTGTCCAGGCTGATGGTATCGAAACCAGTTGCTACGACGATTGCGCCGTACTCTCTGGTAATGATTTCATCTTTCTGATCGTAGTTTACTGCGCCTGCTGCACAGACTTTCGAGCAGACACCGCATTTTCCGGTTTTGAAGTGGATACAGTTTGCTGTATCGATAACC
>CAVBNJ010000291.1:0-4017 GCA_963596755.1 bacterium | reverse complement strand
GGAACCTTCCATCAGATGCTGGTTCTCGTCATCGCTTATATCTTAAGCATCGGCATCGTGCAGTTTTCCCGTTATTTCAAACGGTTTTACGTCCGCCGCTTTGCCAATAATGTCAACCGTCATATGAAACAGATCCTTTACGGAACCCTCGTCCGCAAGAGCCGCGCAGAACTCGAGGCCGAGGGTGCCGGAAATGTACTGACAAAAGCAATCCTTGATGTTGACGACTGTGTCGAGGGTATGCGGAAATTTACGACCGAAATCTTCGATACCGGTGTTGCGCTTCTCGCCTATGACTGCATGCTGCTCTGGTACGACTGGAGACTGGCGCTTCTCTGCATGATTTTCCCGCCGGTTTCCTATGTCATCGCCGAAAAGATGAAAGTCATCGTCCAGAAAACAGGTGCTGCTTACAAAGTGCAGTCGGGTGCTTTAAGTGCCGCAACGCTGGACCGTGCGACAAACGCGATCACCTATCGTGTCTTTGGATGCGAGGAAGATCGAAAAGCCGCATATGAGAAAAATCTTTCCGCATATGAGAATGCCGCTGTTCGTGCCAATATCTGGAACACAGCCATGCCTCCGATTTACCGGATTATCTCGATGGCGAGCATTCTGTTTATCCTGTATTTCGGAGGCAGAAATGTTCTTCATGAGGGCTGGACACCGTGGACCATCGCCGTATTTACCACATTCCTGTCCTGCTATACCAAGCTTGCAACAAAATCATCGAGCGCAGCGAAACTGTTCAACGCTGTACATAAAGCGCAAGTTTCCTGGAAGAGAATCAAACCGCTCTTACAGAATTCAGAAGCAGAACCGGAACTTCCGGCCGCAGCACCGGAGAAGCTTATCGTTCAGCACCTGCATTTTGCTTATCCAAACGGAAAAGAGATTATCCACGACCTGTCCTTTGAAGCAGCTCCCGGCCAGATCATCGGTGTGACGGGACCGGTTGCCTGCGGAAAATCAACGCTTGGAAAAACTTTCCTCTGTGAATCTCCGTACGACGGAAGCATTACATTCGGAGGAAAAGAACTTGCTGATCTGGAAAAAGCAGACCGGAACTGTATCGTCGGTTATCTCGGCCACGATCCGGAGCTGTTCCATGGAAGCGTAGAAGATAATATCCGTCTCGGCGGCCGAGAGGGCGCGGAAGAAATGATCCGGACTGTCTGCTTCGAAGAGGAAACAAAAGCAATGGAAGACGGCATTCATACACTGGTCGGAACAAGCGGTGTCCGTCTCTCCGGCGGTCAGGCACAGCGTCTTGCCCTTGCGAGAACCCTGTATCACAAACGGCCGGTTCTGATTCTCGACGATCCGTTCTCGGCACTCGATAAAAAGACGGAAGCACAGATTTTTGCAAACTTAAAAGAGCTGGCACGGGATTCCATTGTCATCCTCATTTCACACCGTCTCTATCTGTTCGATCAGATGGATCAGGTCATCTGGATGGATGAAGGACATACCAAAGTCGGCACACACGAGGAACTTTTAAAAGAGGTTCCGTCCTATGCGGAGCTTTGCCATGATCAGACGAAAGGAGGCAGCTTTTGATGAAAAATAAAGAATCTGTATTGCAGGTAATCAAAGAAACGGTCAGAAAATACGGCGTTTTATCTGCTGCACTTTTCGCAGCCGTCTGCGGTGCTGTCATTTTCGCACTGCTCCCGCCGCTCGTACTTGCCCAATTAATTGACCGGCTGACGAATAATCACACCCTCTGGACGGGCGGAATTCTGCTGTATTTCGGACTTCTCGCCTTAACGGGTCTTCTCGAGTCTGGACGTGAGAGCCTTCTGACGGTATTCGGTCAGAAAATTACGCATGCGCTCCGCAGCAGCCTGATGGAAAAGTTCGGACGCCTTTCCGCCAATGAACTGAACCGTCAGGAGCCGGGTGCTCTGGTATCGAGATTCGTCGGTGATGTTGATACCGTGGAGAATCTGTTTACCTCCGGTATCATCAGTATGTTTGCTGATGCCTGCAAGATTTTAAGTATCCTTGTTGTGATCTGGATGACAAACCGCGGACTTACGATTGTCCTGATTGTGCTCCTGCCGGTTCTGTTCCTTTTCACGCGCTATGTCCAGAAAAACATGCTGGCATCCCAGATCGCCAACCGCCGTGCTGTCAGCCGTGCTTCCGGCCACGTTCCGGAGACGCTGCACAATATCCGCACGATCCACTGCCTGCAGAAAGAGACGTATATGGAGCAGCAGTATTCGCGCTATATCGATGACAGCTACAGTGCGATGGAGAAAACCAATTTTTATGATGCTGTGTATTCTCCGGTCATCCTGATCCTGAATGCGATCGTGGTTGCCGTTGTCATGCTGCTTTCCGCATCCGGCAATCCGTCTGTATTAAAGCTGTTCGGTATGTCCGCCGGAACCGCCGTTGCAGTCATGAACTACATTTCCCAGATATTCACTCCGGTTGAGAGTCTTGGTATGGAAATCCAGACGATTCAGTCGGCACTTGCCGGTATCGCAAGAATCAACGAGTTCTACGGTCTGGAAGAGAAAAAAGAGCCGGCTGCTCTTACCGAAAGTGCAGATCACGGTATGGCTGCGGAATTAAAGGATGTTACCTTCGGCTATGATGAAAGCCAGGTGATCTTAAACGATGTGAGCCTGCAGATCAAAAAGGGCGAGCAGGTAACGCTGTCCGGAAGAACAGGCGCCGGAAAGAGTACCATCTTCAAACTGCTGCTCGGCTTATATGAGCCGCAGAAAGGAAAAGTTCTGATTCAGGGCGTTCCGTCTGTTGATCTGCCGGATGCGAAGAAACGAAAAGTCTTCGGCTATGTGGAGCAGTCGTTCCATATGGTACCGGGATCGGTAAAAGACCAGATTACGCTGTATGATACGAAGATTTCGGATGCAAATGTGAAAAAGGCCGCAGAGCTGACCGGACTTGCCGAGACGATTGAGGCGCTTCCGGAAAAATATGATACCTTGTGCACACCGGATCTCTTCTCCCAGGGACAGTGGCAGCTTCTCTCGATTGCCCGCGCAGCTGCGGCAGAGCCGGAAATCCTGCTCCTCGATGAGATTACCGCGAACCTCGACGCAGAGACAGAAAAAATGGTACTGAATGCACTGCGCAGAGTTTCGAAAGACCGTACTGTCATTTCTATTTCCCACAGAACGATGGCGGAAACGGGGCGTGTGATTTCGATTTCTTAAATGTGATTGAATTTTCAGATAAAATAACCTCCAGATGCATGGTTGACAAAAATTGTGCGTTTGGAGGTTATTGTTGTATTGACACAAAAAAGTGGAGCAAGTAAAATGAAAGTAATGAGAGAGGAGGCGGTATCAAATGAAAAAAAGAAAATGGAAATTCCGCATCGCGGGCGGCGCTGTCACGCTGCTCGGCATTTATCTGATGATGATCGGCTACGGAGAAACGATCACGCTCACCATCGCCACGGTTGTCCTGATTTTCGGCATTGCCATCTGGTCCATGGCGACCCCGGAGAGCTACAATTCCATGACGGATATGATCGGCATGATTGGGATGGATCATCCGCGGAAGATCGATGAATTTTACGAAGCGTACAAAAACGTGAATACACCGTTCGGCTCCGCATGGCTTGCAAAATTCTACACGATGCGGCAGAAAGCACTCGTATTCGGACCGGATTCCAAGGGCGAATATCTGTATTTCTGGCTGACAAAAGACGGTCATGTCGGTTATCTGGGTTATTCGTTCATCGAGGGCTTCATCAAAAAACAGCTCACAAAGCCGGTTTATCCGATTTCAGAGGACGTGGCGGAAAATCTTGCCGGCCATTTAAGCTACCATTCCGATCTGATGATGTTCCAGAGTGAATTAAAAGCCAATCTGGAACATTTCGTCAAAACCGGTATCGTACAGCCGTTTCAGAAGATTTCACCGTCCCAGATCTATACGTTCACGGAGGATTACCGCCTGACGGGCCAGCATTTTGATCTGGAAGATACGGACGGAAACCTGATTTACGAGATCGACAGCACGGTGCCGCTG
>CAVBNJ010000290.1:0-4026 GCA_963596755.1 bacterium | reverse complement strand
CTTTCTCCTGTACCTAATCTAATCCAGAAGATGCCGGGATACCTGAAAATTCCGGGTCCCGGCACCTGATCTGGTTTCTTGTATTCTATTATCTCGTATTTTCTGATTTTTTTCCAGTTCTTTTCTTATCTTTTTTTCATCCGATATTGACCTTTTTTCGGATGTTTTTCTTATCCGACCAGTCCCTGGACAATTAATACCAGAAGAAGCAGCGGCAGAATGTAGGAAAGATAAACCCGCATCCAGTCCGGCACTTTCAGGCCGTCGCCGCGGTTTGCCTCTGCCTGATAATTTTTGAAGCCCCAGCCCCATTTCGAAGTACAGAACAGAAGGTAAATGAGAGATCCGACCGGCAGCAGCAGGTTGCTGACGATAAAGTCCTCGAGATCGAGAACGGTGCTTCCTGCACCGAGCGGCTGGAATGCAGACCACACGTTGTATCCAAGGGCACACGGAAGTGATCCCAGAATGACAATCACACAGTTGATGAGTGCGGACTGTTTTCTGGAAACGCCGAAGATCTCGGAAAAGCAGCACATGATGTTCTCAAATACCGCAATGATCGTGGACAGCGCCGCAAAAAACAGGAACAGGAAGAAGAAACTTCCGAAGACCCGTCCGCCTTTCATCGAGGTGAAGATGTGCGGCAGTGTCATAAAAATCAGCTTCGGGCCGCTGTCCGGCTGTACGTTGTAAGAAAAGCATGCCGGGAAAATGATGAGGCCTGCGGTGATGGCAACGAAGGTATCGAGCGCCGCGATGTTGATTGCCTCGCCGAGCAGGGACTTTCCGCCGTTTAAATAGCTTCCGAAAATCAGCATTGCACCGATACCAAGGCTTAACGTAAAGAATGCCTGGCTCATTGCACTCGTGATGATGCGGAACAGTCCCAGCTGTTCGATCTGCTGCTTATCCGGCACCAAATAAAACTTCAGTCCCTCTTTGGCACCCGGCATCGTAAAGCTGTAAACGGCAAGGAAAATCATGATGACCATAAGCACGATCATCATCACCTTCGTGACACGCTCCACGCCGTTCTGCAGTCCCATCGAGCAGATCAGAAAGCCTGCAACGGTGATCAGAATCATCGTGATCACAAGGATTGACGGAGATGAGAGCATCTCATTGAATTTGCCGGTTACGGCGTCGCCTGTCAGGCCGCTGAATTTGCCGGTTAAAAAGCTGTAGAAATAATACAGCATCCATCCTGCAACAACGGTATAAAACATCATCAGCAGATAGTTTCCGATGAGGGCTACGTATCCGTGAATATGCCATTTCTGCCCTTTCTTTTCCAGTTCCCCATACGCGCGCACGGTACTCTTCTTGCTTCCGCGTCCGATCGCAAGCTCCATCGACAGAATCGGAACTCCCATGATGGCAAGGAAAATCAGGTAAAACAGCACGAAAATGCCGCCTCCGTTATTTCCTACCATGTACGGGAATTTCCATACATTTCCGATACCGATGGCACATCCTGCCGACAGCAGAAGAAAGCCAAGGCGCGATTGGAATGTTTCTCGTTCCATTTGATTTGTTTCCTCCCTTAATATCTTTTCTTAATTTCCTTTTGTGCAAAACTCATCGTTCAGACGGCACCGTTCTGCCGTTCTTTCCGATACGCCGACGGCGAAATTCCCATGTGATGCCGGAATACCTTTCCGAAATAATTTCCGCTGGAAAAACCGGTTTCCGCCGCAATCTCCTCCACGCTCTTTCCTGTATTTAAAAGGAGCGTGATCGCTTTTTGGATTCGCGCTTCCTGAAGATACTGCATCGGCGAAACGCCGGTCTCTTCCCGGAAGCATCGTGTAAAATGGGCAAAGGAAACCCGGCTCTCTTCGGCAAGCTGTTCAATTCCCTGTACAGATGCACAGTCGGTATCCATCTGCCGCATGGCTTCGCGGACAAAGAAATGCGTCTGTTTCCGCTCCGGGCGCTGTACCTCACGCAGCAGGGCACAGAAAAACTGGTATAAAAACAGACCGCATTCATACTGCTCCGACCGGTAGCCGCTTTTCAGCTTCCGATGCATCTGCAGAGCGATTCGAATCGGCTCACTGTCCGGGTCGGCGAAAAAAACATCTCCCGTTTTGGAAAACAACTGCTCTGCCGTACTCTCTGCCGCATTTCCATGGAAATGAAAATACAAAAAATACCAGGGTTCTTCCGCATCCGGTTCCAGATAATATCTGCTGTTCTCAGGAATCCGGCACAGAAAGCCTTTTCCCGGACTCATCTCGTACGTTTTTCCGTTTTTTTCAAAGCAGCCTTTTCCGGAAAGCGTATACTGGATCAGCCACCCCGAATACGTTCCCCGGTCATTATTGTGAAACGCATATGGTTCCTTCCACCGTTTCTCCGCGCCGCCGTCCAGCAGCAGAAACGGGGCATCCGGCCACTGATCCCGATCCAGGATTCCATATACGCCGATCAGATCTTCCATCAAAAAATTACCTCTTTTATCCGGTTTGTCTTCTTGTTTTGCACTATGCGTTCTATTATACTTTTCTTATCCGAAAAAGACAAGCGAATACTTGGGAAAGGGGATTTTTCTTATGCATCTGACAGACAAAAATGCATGCGCGCCAACCCCGCCGATGGGCTGGAACAGTTATGATTATTATGATACGACCGTGGATGAGGCTGCGGTGAAGGCGAATGCCGACTATATGGCAAAGCACCTGAAAGCGTACGGCTGGGAGTATATCGTGGTGGATATCCAGTGGTATGCGAAAAAGGCCGGTTCCATGCGTGACCGGTATCAGTATATTCCGTTCTCCGAGCTGGAGATGGATGAATATTCCCGCCTGTTGCCGGACCCGGAGCGGTTTCCATCATCCGTGGGCGGCGCCGGTTTTAAACCGCTCGCCGACTACGTGCACAGCCTGGGACTGAAATTCGGTATCCACATCATGCGCGGTATCCCGCGGATTGCCGCTCATATGCATACCGCCGTCAAAGGTACGGCTCTTACCGCTGCCGATCTGGCCGATCCGTCTCTGATCTGCGGCTGGAACCCGGATATGTACGGTGTCCGGAATCTGCCGGAGGGACAGCTTTACTACGATTCCCTGCTGGAACTCTATGCTTCCTGGGGCGTCGATTACATCAAATGCGATGATATCTGCAACACCAACATGCACAAAAATCCGTTCTCGGCTCCGCATGAGATTGAAATGCTCTCAAATGCCATTAAAAAATGCGGACGGCCGATCGTTCTCTCGCTGTCACCAGGACCGGCGCTGATTGAAAAGGCATGGTTCTATGAAAAACATGCGAATCTCTGGCGCATCACCGATGATTTCTGGGACAACTGGGCGCAGTTAAAAGATATGTTCCAGCGGTGCGAACTCTGGCAGAACCACGTTTCCGCCGGCTGCTACCCAGACTGCGATATGCTGCCACTCGGTGAGCTGGGAAAAGGCTTTGAGACGGAGCATCACACGTATTTTACACCGGATGAGCAGAAAACAATGATGACACTCTGGTGTCTGTTCGGCTCCCCGCTGATGCTCGGTGCAGAGATGACGAAACTCGATGACGATACGCTCGCACTTCTCACAAATGCAGATGTCCTCGCCATGCTTCCGCCGTCCGTGCGCCCGCACCAGATCGCACACACCGAAAACGAGGCTGCATGGTATGCAAAGGATGACACGACCGGAACAACCTACGTTGCCCTCTTTAATCTCTCTGACGCGCCGCAGACCGTCTCCGCCGCTCTTTCCGATGCAGACTGCCGGATGGATGCCGTCGAGGCAAAAGAGCTCTGGAGCGGCGAAATGCTTGCGTTAAACGGCAGCTTCTCTGCTGCGCTTGCTCCGCACGCCTGCACGGTATGCCGTTTTGAAACACGGTAAATCCATCTCGTTATACTCATTGACAGACAATGCCCTGCCCGGACAGAAACCTTTTTTGTTTCCTCCGGGCAGGGCATTTTGTATTTTTTATTCTCTATTCATACCGCGCAATCTCTTTCCGCAGCCGCTTCATGATCCGCTTTTCCAGCCGCGAGATATACGA
>CAVBNJ010000289.1:1578-4032 GCA_963596755.1 bacterium | reverse complement strand
ATCATATACATAGCTCTCTGCATCGTCACGGATAAGCTGTAATCCGGTAAAGAATGCATCATTCTGCTGCTTCTGATACTCGAGATAAATCTGAATAGATTCGTACATCTTATTCGTTGTGGAACCATCTTTTCTTGTCAGAATCACACCGTTGACAAACTGCCACTCTGTCACATATGGATTGCAGTTCAGAATTGTCTCCGTCGTTGTTTTATCTGTAAACTGAACAACTGCACGAACACGGAAGGTTCTGCCTGGAATGGCATCTGCTTTTACGCTGCATCCAAAGACAAATACATCGCCCTCTTTTCCGTTGGCTTTTACTGTCTGCATCAGACTCTTGTCTTTGGAAAGGTTTCCACGAAGTCTCACACATTTTCCTTTGGCTGAATCCGTCACAATCTGATCCGCACTTTCTCCCTGATTTAATTTCCAGCCGGCGTCCCCGGTTGTATTAAGTGCTTCCTCAAAAAACGCATTCTGAAGCATATTGAATTTATTTGCTGCCGCCGCTTTTTCCAGCTGGAAGCAGGAAAAATAAGCAAAGCCCTCCATGTTGTCCAGGAAAAATGCTGTTGTCACCGCCGCCTGCGCTGAGATAGTAATTGTTGCCGATACTCGAACCCATTCATCGGAATTTGTATTTTCCACTTCTGTTACCAGATCCATTTTCTCTGTACCGCCAGAAGAAAGCAAAATTCCGGCACCGCATTCTGAACGCTTTTTATCTGGATTCGGTGTGCACTTTTGAAGTTTTACATAGCAGGAATACGTATAAGTTCCTTTTTCTAACGTATACGTTTTCGAATACCCATATCTGCCATTTACGGTATCCTTGTTTATCGTACAATAAGTTCCAGATGGGAAACCGCCTTGTGTTTTAAAACTAACAGACGCATTTTCATTTCCTGTATTAATTTCTTTCCATTGTAACAGAAGCGGTTCTGCCTCCATCCGATTCTTCACAACTTTCTGCAGCGTTCCTGTTTTGCTCAGCTTATTGTTTTTTCTGCCTTCCCGCAAAAACTGATAACTGTTCGCAGCTCCTTCTTCATCCGACACATCCGATGGGCAGCCGAAATTGTCAAAGTGATACGTAAATGTTCGATTATCCGCTTTCTGCGTAATATCACCGTCAAGCCCCTGTGTCTCAAACACTGTGGTATTTCCATTTCGATAGGAGATTTTCAACGTCTGACCGCTCTGCGGACCTGTATGTTCAAAAATTTCTGATACTCGTTTTACCCCACAGTCATCCAGATACGTATAGGAAATCTGTCGTCCGTCATTATTCTGTACCGCCGTCAGCATGTCTCCTTCATAATAGAAATTTGTGTATTTGTACCCCGGATACGTAATTTTTGTTAAATGGCCTGAACTGTCATATGCGTAAGAAATGGTTCTTCCATTAACCGTAATTTTTCCGAGGTTACTGTCTTTCAGATATCCAAAATCCATTCTTACACCTGTCGGATCAATAAGATATCCCAGATAATTTCCCGCCTCGGATGGACCATATTGTCCTTTCTGCAGGTTTCCATTGGTATCCTTGATGCTTCTCATAAACTTGTCTACACCAAAAGCATATTCCCAGCCGTTTTTATCCTTCATGATGTAATAAGAATCCCCATCTGAAGAACTTGTCTGTGTCAGTTCATAGCCAAGACCATCCTCGTCCTTTAATTTATTTCCGTCTTCCGCGTCTTTGTAAAAATAATGCCGGGTTCCATCTCCATCCGTGTAAACATATGGAAAGTTTGCATTTCCTGTTGCTTCCATTTCCTGGATAAAGTTCATTCTCCATCCTTTTCCCATACGGTTATTTTTACTTCGATTAGACAGATTGTAGACATGACGAATATGAATCGGCAGCAGTCCTCCGCTGGTTGATGCATCCTCATGTACCCATACAAGATTTCCATTAAAATCATTGACATAGCCATGGCCTGCGCGTCCGATGTCCTGCTCATGATAGCTGTAATAGTCCTCCAGCCCTGTTGTACTCCGATAATAAAAAATTCCGCTTGGAAACTGATCAGAAGTAATTCCATAAGAATTGTTGGACGGATAATCAGAGGAAATGAAAACGGCTTCCTGATACGGCGTTTCATTCTGTGCCGTGATAACGATGCCATGATTTACTCCTGTGTTGTACCACTCACGCACCAGTTTTGTCACGTTGAATCCGCACGGTGTAACTGTAATTGTGTTTCCGGACTGTACCTGCTTTACACTGCAGTAATCCAGTACATTTGACTGATATGCCGGCTGATTGTTCCATGTGGTTGAACCCGGATTCCATCCTCCCGTTACTTTATGGGCAGTAATGAAAAATGGCTGGTTGCTGTCCGAAGAATATCGATACTGCCATACATAGATTTTTGCATCATAGATAACCGCTCCGGGCTCCATTGCAGGCAGACTGGTAAATTTCAGAAAAGAACGGCATTTTCC
>CAVBNJ010000289.1:0-1568 GCA_963596755.1 bacterium | reverse complement strand
CGGTTATGTCCTACGGTAAAAGAACCATAGGAAGCTACTACTGCGCTGTCCGGACTTTTTTCTCTGACAAAGGTATCATCAATTGCTTTATTTGTTTTCGAAGTCTCTGCCGATGGATCAATCACTACAGGATAAACTCTGTTTTCGTCCTGAAGCCACGTCTGATCCGGAATGATACTTAAAATACTGCAATGCTGCTCCGCATCGGTTTCCAGTTCGTAGTGTACCTGTTCCGAATAATTTCCGACCGCATCATACATGCATGGCGGGGCAAAATAGTAAAAAACTTCTTCCGTTTCTTCATCAATCAGGTCAATCCCTCCGTCTTCCCGGATCGCAACCATCATTCCTGGAAATTTCAGAGAAAAGGCATATTCGCAGGATGCTGCTTTTGCCGATTTTAAAATCAGATTTTCTTTTACCTGTTCTCCGATAATTTTATATTCGAGATCTACATCTTCCGCAATCTCAGAATAGTGTCCGGCAGCCACAAGACCCGGAACACTCATTTTTTCCTGATTCTCCTGCTCCACACTTTTCTCTTCTGTTCTCTGTACTGCGGCTCTGTTTCGCTTTACTTCTTTCCCCGGATAAAGATTTTCCGGCTGAAATACGGACTCATGCACCTGCACTGCCGCCTGGCTTCGAATAGCCTGTTCTTCCTGTTTTTCTGCTAAAAATCCCCAGCTCAGTTTTCTTCCTGTTTTTTCGACCGTAACCAGTTCACTCGCATTACTACTTTCTGCAAAATGTACTTTTACCCGAGATGCATGGTTCTGATAACCGTCCTCTGTTTTTTCCAGTCTGTTATCGATTTCCTTCCACTCTTCTCCTTCTTTATAGTGAACCGGGTATCCATAAATAACGGCTGCGCCGCCATGATTTTCTGTTCGGAAGGTTTTGGTAAAACGGTCTCGCCTCTGTAAAATTTCCGCGATTACGCGATCTGTTTTCTGACTCATTTTAATTTTTCCTTTTTCTCATCGTGTTTCATTTTATAGTTTCGTAAGCTCTTTATCTGCGCGCTTCTGATAAAGTTCTAAATTTAGAGAATCACCTATTGACTTTTCTCTACGAAAACTCTAATATAAAAATATAATCTTTTCTATTTTTAGGCTTTTCTCTAAATTTGATCTCATTATATAGAGTATCATCTATTTTGTCAATACTTTTTTAGGCTTTTATCTATTTTTTTTATTGGAGGTATGTTATGAACTGCGTAGAACGTGTAAAGCAAATCTGTAAAGAGCGGAAAATTCCGATATCGAAATTGGAAAGAGAACTTGGATTTTCCAACGGCTATATCGGTCAGCTAAAAAAAGGAACCTTCCCCGCTGAACGTCTTTCCAAAATTGCCGACTATCTGAGTCTTTCCCCTCAATACCTGATGTCTGGAGAGGACTCCGCACCAGATTCGGTACTGACTTCCCGTGATGAACGGGATATTGAGAAAATTCTTGCCCGCACAAAAGAACAGCTTCTTTCCCAGGAAGGACTGATGTTCGACGGCGATCCTGCCTCTCCGGAGGCCATTGATTCCATTCTCTCCGCAATGCAGATCGGTATGG
>CAVBNJ010000288.1:0-4033 GCA_963596755.1 bacterium | reverse complement strand
TCCTTATACCATATGCACACCCGCACGATTCTGACGTTTCACAAACGGTGAACACAATTTCACTTGCCAAAACCGCCGTTCCGTACTAAAATACAACCTGTATCTATTTTTCCGATACATCATATAGGAGTGAACATTATGAATCTGAATATGCAAACTTTCAACACGCTGCTTGGCGGACTCGATAAGGTTCGGGACGCCATGGGTGTCTACCAGCAGCAGTTACTTCTGATTGTGATTGTTTTTGCCCTGCTGAACTGCTTTTTCGGCTATGCACTTCGAAAGCTCTGGAGCGTAATTCCCGGCTTTTTCCTCGGCGCGGCCGCCGGCTATGCAGCAGGCACTTACACGAATCAGACCACGACGATCACCCTGGCGCTTGCCGTCGGCATCGGTCTTCTGACCGCCATCATCGCCTTCGTCCTCTACCGGATCGGACTCTTTCTTCTGATCTGCGGGCTCGTCGGCTTTTGCCTCTGGCATCTCGTCAATCCGAACGACATTACCGGCTACGTACTCGTTGCCCTCGTCGCTTTTGTGATCGGCCTGATCTGCGTTCCGTTCGAGCGCATCTCCGTGATCCTCGTCACCGCCATCTGCGGTTCCCTGACGACGATCCGCATGGCTTATCTGTTCAAAAACATGGACCCGAATATGATCTTCTGGATTGCCTCTGCCATTCTCGCCGCAGCCGGCATTCTCTTCCAGTTCAAACCGTGGAAAGAGGACGACTACTGGGAGGATGATGACGAAGAAGAGCGTGAACGCCGCGCCAGAGCCCGTGCAAAGCGAAAAGGCAGATCCGGCTTCGATCCGCTGCCTTCCAGTTCCAGAAAGAAGAAAAAGAAACGCCGCAGCTCCTCTTCTTCCGGCAGTTCCCGGGATCCGTACCGCAGTTATCAGAAACCGTCGAAACAGTCCCGTGTTTCGCAGAACACCATGTACGATTTCCATTTCGTTCCGGAAGAACCCGATGACGATGATGAGGAAGAGCTTCCGAAAATCATCCGCCGCCGGCCGTCAGCAAAACCGGCTGCAGAGGAGGTGTCAGATGCGGAAGAGACCTCACCAAAAACTTCCATGGGCGATACCAAACCGTATACCTCTCCTTCCAAACCGCAGCTCACCGAGGACGGCATCCCGGATGTCGATCTCTCCGAGATCCGTCAGCATATTTCCAAAGAGGTACAGAAAATTTACGAAGACGATCAGAACCAGTAAATGGCTGATTCTGTCAGGAACATAAAAAATTCCGGCAGACAAAAGAACTTTTCCTTTGTCTGCCGGAATTTTTATGTTTTTAACTTCTCTTTAATTATAAATATATTTCTGATTCTCTTCCAGATCGATCGTATCCTTGTCGAGCCACTGATAGCCCGTGTCAATCGTCTGGTCTACCGGAAGTCCTTCGATCGCGCGGACGGCGGCAACAATCGCCGCATAGCCGAGGCCGTACGGATTCTGCGTTACGGTTCCGCACTCGCGTCCCTCCTGGATCGCTTTCTGCTGTTTCTCGCCGGAATCAAAGCCGACAATCTGAATCTGCTCTGTGTTTTCCATATCTGCGAGCGCATCCAGCGTCTGGTCTGCCATGTCCTCGTTGGTGCAGAAGATGCCTTTCAGATCCGGGTATGCTTCCAGTGTGTTTTTCAGCATATCCGCAACGGAATCTTCGCCGTCACCGTAATTGACCTGAACGACCTGCACATCTTTATATTTCTCTTCAATCTCTTTTTTGAATGCATCCACACGCTGCACACTGCTCTCCGTGTTGTACTGGTGGGCAACAATCGCAACCTGGCCGCTGTTTCCGATCGCCTCACAGAGATGGTCTGCAGCAAGTTTGGCCGCTTCTGCGTGATCGGTCGCACACGTCGATGTGATCAGATCACTCTCAATGCCGGAATCCGCGATGATGACAGGAATCTGGCTGTCGGATGCCTCCTCCATCTGTGCCTGGCCCGACTGCTGGTCGATGATGCTCAGGATCAGCGCATCCGGGTTTTCCGAGATAACGGAATCGATGATATTGATCTGGGCATTGGTATCGCTTTCTGTTTCCGGTCCTTCAAAGGTCATATACACCTTGTCGTTTCCGGTGTAGCCAAGCGATGTGTTCAGATCATCGAGTGCCTGCTGTGCGCCCGCTTTTACGGCTTTCCAGAAACCAGCACTTAAATCTTTTGCTACAACGGCAATGTAAGAGCCTTTTTCGATGGTAAGGCCTTCCACGGTATCGTACGATGCTGCCATGCCGTCTTTGTGCGGAATCGTAATTTCAATTCGTTTTTTATCTGCTTCTTTGCTTTCCTCTCCAGAGCTTTCAGAAGATACGGATGAGCTGGACGACTCTGTTTTCGAATCTGCGCTGGATGATGAAGCTTCCGGTGTTTCTTCTGCCTCCGGGGTTTCTGTCACTGTCTGAGACGACGACGCTGCGGTGCTCTGGTCTGTCACTGCTTCTTTTCCGCATCCAACTGCCGAGCACAGCAGGATTCCAGAAAGCAGTCCTGCAATCATTCTGCGTTTCATAATTCTCCCTTTCTGCTTTGCCTGATGAATCGTTTTCCATTACTTTTTACAGTTTTGTTACATAACCTTTCTTTATTATACACAAACCATAAAAATAGTCCAGTCCTGTTTTCTTATGATTTTCTGAACTTTTTTCCAATCGTTAATGATCTAAAAAGCTGGTGAAGCTCTCTCCTTCTGGTTTTACGGTGAACTCCAGATGTTTCCCATTCTTCGGATGTTTCAGCTCAAGATGATGGGCACAGAGTGCCAGCGCGCCTTTCTCTTTCGCTCCATATTTCACATCTCCTGCCAGCGGATATCCCGCATGGGAAAACTGGACGCGGATCTGGTGATGACGGCCCGTTCCGAGGTGGATCTGAACCAGGGTTCGATTCTCCTGTGTCCTTACTACTTCATATTCCAGCACCGCCTTCTTCGCTCCTGCGGTTCCTGCTTTTACGGCGCGGGATGTGTTGCTTCGTCCGTCTTTTACCAGAAAATCTTCGAGTTTCTGCACGCCCTGTTTTTCAATGCTTCCTTCACAGACGGCGAGATACTCTTTTTTCATTGTCCCGTCCTGCACCTGCCGGCTCAGTTTTCCGGCAGCATCCTTATTTTTTGCAAACACCAGCACGCCCTCAACCGGCTGGTCGAGCCGGTGTACCACGGCCAGATACGGAATCTGCGCCCGCGTCTGACCCTTTGTTTTCGCCCTTACCTGCTCCGCCAGGTAATTCAGCAGCGCATGCTCCAGATCCATCTGCCCCATGCGCGCATTCTGCACCGCCATTCCCGCATGCTTATGCACGACAAGAATATCGTTATCTTCCATTAAAATATCTTCTCTGCAAAATCCAGCCACTTTATCTCTCCTGCACTTTCCGGCATCTTTTCTCTGCCCTGTACTAAAATTTTCCCTTAAGCCAATCGCTCTAAGCAGTATGCACCATTCCCGCCGTATCTGTCAAGAAAAACTGTCCGCCCGGAATGCCCGACGCTCAAAACATTTTACCAGACAACACAAAAGCGATCGTCATACCAATCATTTTTTTCCTGATACGACAACCGCTTTTTCTTTATTTTCCATATTCAGTTTTTTCTCTACTTTCAAGGCTTTTCACTGGTTTTCTTTCTTTACCGATCTGTGATCTTTGTTTTCGCTTTCGTTTGATATTTCAAAGATCGTTTCTCTTCCATTTCCCTGTTGTAGATTTTCTTTTTAAGGAAGATGTTCTTTTTCAAAGGCTTTTCCTTTGCGGTTCAAATTTCTACTCCTGAAATTTGTTCCTTAGGATTTCTTAAGATCTGTTCAGATCACTTTTTTATCATAAGGTTTTCTTTTGGAACTTCTTATGTAAGGATCTTTTATCTCAAGTTTTCTTTCCTTTCGGAAGTCTCTCATCTTAAGAACATCTTCCTTTTCCCTTTTTTTCCATTCTTCTATAGAAGATTTCTCGTCTCTTTCTATGAAAATGGTTTGTTCTCTTTAAAAGGGGGTCCCAAGTCTTTCTCTTTGTAC
>CAVBNJ010000287.1:0-4043 GCA_963596755.1 bacterium | reverse complement strand
GCTTGTCAAGAGGGGACAGTCCCTTCATCGCCTGAATATAAAGCGCCAGACGGTGGCGCGCTTCTTTGAGCTTTTCTTCCATCGCATCGGTATACCGCCGTTCCAGCTCGGCATGGCGTGCTCTCTGGTCGCGGATTTTGTTTTCCGGTCCGAGATACTTCCATCTTGTCTCATACTGGGAAAGGCGGCTTCTCGCACGCTGGGTCTGGTTTGCCATCGCGTGGTTCATGCGGTTCCGATAATTTTCCAGCGTATTCAGCACGGCACGGACATCGGCGACAGCCAGCTCGGCTGCTGCGGACGGTGTCGGTGCGCGCAGATCTGCCACAAAATCGATGATCGTCGTGTCGGTCTCATGGCCGACTGCGGAGATCACCGGCGTATGGCACGCAAAAACGGCGCGTGCTACCTTTTCCTCGTTAAATGCCCACAGATCCTCGATCGAACCGCCTCCGCGGCCTACGATCAGCACATCGAGATTCAGTGCATCCAGCCGTTCGATGCCTTCCACGATGCTGTCTGCCGCTCCCTCGCCCTGCACCAGCGCCGGGTAGAGGATGATCTGAACGAACGGATTGCGGCGGAGCGCAATATTCTTAATATCCTGCACAGCAGCTCCCGTCGGTGCCGTCACAACGCCGATTTTCTTCACATAGGCAGGAATCGGCTGCTTGTACTCCGGGGCGAACATGCCCATCTCCTCGAGTTCTGCTTTTAACGCCAGATATTTTTCATACAGAAGGCCAGCGCCCTCTTTTGTGATCTCTTTCGCATAGATCTGATACTTTCCGTCCCGCTCATAGACGCTGATGCTGCCTCCGACAATGACATTGTCGCCGTCCCGCATCGGGAACGCAAGGCCGCGTCTGTCTCTGGCAAACATTACGCAGGAAATGGTTCCGGCGCTGTCTTTTAAAGAGAAATAGATGTGGCCGGACGTATGATATTTACAGTTGCTTACCTCTCCGCTGACGTAGATCCGGCGGAGCATATAGTCCTGGTCAAACATATTTTTGATGTATGCGTTGACCTGTCCTACGGTGTAAACATTCTGATTTTTATTTCTCATCTTCTTCTCTTGCCAGTTTTCCAAGAATTCCGTTGATAAAGGACGGAGACTGGTCTCTGCCGAAGCGTTTTGCCAGCTCGACGGCCTCGTTGATGGCTACGCCGACCGGAACATCCTCGTCGAACTTCATCTCATAGACAGCAAGACGCAGGATTGCCAGGTCTACTTTTCCCATACGGGTGGTTTTCCATCCCTCAGAAGTGCGGTTCAGCATCTCGTCGATCTCCGGGATGTGCTCGGTGACATGGCGGTATTTTTCCTCCATGTAGGTCTGATCTTTCTCGCTTACGGTTACTTCTTCATCTTCATCGTTGTCGTCGGAGTACGTAAAGTAAAGAGACATCTGTTTCGGCATCTCTTCTTTCTCCTGAAACTCTGCGGTGTAGAGCAGTTTAAAAATATTTTCACGAAGTTTGCTTCTGTTCATTTTCTGTTTTGATTCCTTCCTGTATAATTGACAAGAACCGCGGGGTTGTAAGGGGTCGCCTTATTCCCTCGCGGTTCGTTGTTTTTTTATTTCGTCTGTTCCATATTCACGCCTGCAATGGCTACATTGACATCGGAAACTTCCAGGCCTGTCATATTCTCGATCGCTGTTTTTACTTTTTCCTGTACGTTTTTGCAGGTTGCCGGAATCTCATATCCATATTTGAGATTGAGGGCAAGATCCACGCAGACAACGCCGTCGAGCACGTCTACTTTGACACCCTTGGAAAGATTTTTCATGCCAAGCTTGCTGACTAATTCGTTGGTAATATTTCCGGCCATGGAGGCTACACCATCCACTTCCGTTGCCGCAAGTCCTGCGATAATAGCTACTACCTCGTCTGCAATCTGCACGGTTCCGATTCCTTCGTCATCATATATCGTATAAGTGTTTCTTTTCTGAATTTTTGCCTCTGCCATCTTAAAGAACCTCCTCCTTGGCTGACTTTCTTTCATTATACCAAAAATAATCCGAAAATAAAAGGATTTTTTATTCTTCTTCCTGTGCCGCACACCACTCGCGTGCCGCCGGTGTATTCGCAAGTCCGCCCTGGCCGGTTTCGCGGAGTGTCGGATGCATCTGATCGCCGACCTCGCGCATCGCGTCGATGACCTGATCCGGCGGGATGCGGCTTGTGATTCCCGCAAGCGCCATATCCGCCGCGGAAAGTGCATTCACAGAGCCGATGACATTCCGTTTCACGCACGGAACTTCGACAAGACCGCCGACCGGGTCGCACACGAGGCCGAGCAGATTCTTTAATGCCATCGCCGCCGCATGCGTGATCTGGGACGGTGTACCGCCGCCAAGTGCAGTCAGAGCACCGGCCGCCATCGCGCTTGCCGTTCCGATCTCCGCCTGACAGCCGCCGGAAGCACCGGCAATATACGCCCGCGCTGCGACAACCTGGCCGATGCCGGCTGCCGTGTAGAGCGCACGCACGATCTCCTCATCCGATGTTCCGTTCCGTTTCTGGTAATTGACCAGCACAGCCGGAAGGACACCGCATGCTCCCGCTGTCGGGGCCGCCACGATCCGCTTCATGCAGGCATTCGACTCACCCATCGCAAGGGCGGATGCCATGACATCGCCGACAAACGAACCGCAGAGCGCTTTTCCGCTCTCCACGTACGCTTTCATCGCCTCCCCGGCGCCGCCGACCAGGCCGCTTCTCGACTTTAAGTTTCCATCGTAGCCTGCATCCGCGCGTTTCATGGCTTCCCACATGCCGTGCATGGCGGCAACGGAGTCCTCTCGCTTTGCATTTCTCTCATTCATATCGTCCAGAAGGATCACTTCATCAAAAGGAAGCGCTTTCTCTTCACACTCCCGGACAATTTCTTCCAGTGAATTATAAGACATTGTCCTCTTCTCCTTCCGTCACGTTGATGTATGTTACTTTCACAATACCCTCGAGATGTTCGAGCCACTCCAGCGATTCTTTCGGGAGCGGCTGATCCATCTCGACGACCATCACGGCCGATCCGCCTCTCTTGTCACGATAGAGGGACATGTTGGCGATGTTGACCGATTTGTGTGCCAGCATTGACGTAACTTCCGCTACGTGGCCCGGCTGGTCGAGATTGTGGACAATGAGTGTCGGAATCTCGCAGGTACAATTGACATCAAGTCCGTCGAGGCGGTTGATCATGATGCGGCCGCCGCCAAGCGAGCACGCCTGCACCTCGAGTGTACGACCGCTCTTTCCCTTTACTTCCAGAACAACACTGTTCGGGTGGGCACTCGTCAGATTGGCAATTCCGAACGAATAGGAAAGACCGGCTTTGTCTGCGATCGCAAAGCTGTCCGGAATCCGCTCGTCATCCGGCCGCATGCCAAGGAGGCCTGCGACAAGACCGCGGTCCGTTCCGTGTCCCTTTCCCGTTGCGGCAAAGGAACCGTACATCAGAATTTTTGCTTCCACCGGCTGTTCCCCGAGAAGTTTCTGTGTCATCCAGCCGATCCGCACAGCCCCCGCTGTATGCGAACTCGACGGGCCGACCATCACAGGGCCCAGGATATCGAATAAGTTCATTTCTTCTCCTTATCAATTCAAGCGGCGTTCCGCTTTTTTGAAACACCGCTCTTTTTCTTTTTAGTTTTTGCTGAACTCGGTCAGGACAAGGTCTTTGTTTCGATCCTGTACCATGCCGACACTCCACGGATTGACAAAGAGAAGCAGCGGATTTCCCTTGAGGTCCATAACCTTCTTCATATCCGAAGTTCCCTGAATGCGGTCCAGGTTGACCTCCTCTTTGTTTGCGATCCAGCGGATGTGCTCATACGGCAGGTTTTCCAGACGGATGTCTACGTTATACTCGTTTTCCAGACGGTATTTCAAAACGTCAAACTGCAGGACACCGACAACGCCGACGATGATCTCCTCCATGCCGCCTTTGTACTCCTGGAAAATCTGGATCGCACCTTCCTGTGCAATCTGAGAAATTCCCTTGACGAACTGTTTTCTCTTCATCGTATCGAGCTGGC
>CAVBNJ010000286.1:0-4045 GCA_963596755.1 bacterium | reverse complement strand
GTTCTGCAATATACGGATTCTGGCTGAAATGAAAAATCATGTCGATTTCATCGTCCTGCAGCGCCTGAATCTCCTCATCCACAGAGTTGAATCCGACCAGCTGAAACTCAAGCGTCTGCGTTCCCAGACAGTCCGCCGCATAATCCACATAATCATTTACCACACCGATCGGCTTTCCGTTCGCAGGATCGATCACACTGAATCCGCTGTCATTCTTTAAATAACCAACCCGAATTTTCCCGTGCTGATCCGCCCAGTCCTTCTCATCACTTGAGAGTACCGGACTGAATGCGGCGGAAAGATACTTTTTATACAGTTCATCCGCATAAAATGGCTTGTCGCTCTCCATTTTGCGCATGGCATTGTCCAGCTTTTCTTTCAGATCGGGGCGGTTCTTATTGATGCCGTAATAGATGTTCGATCCGCCGGTCGTCGCAATCGCAGACATGCCGAACTCTACCCACTGCGGTGTCTCTGTCGAAATCACACCGTCAAATTCGCGGTTTTCCGCTTTATCCAGTCCATCCGCCATGGTATCGGTATACACGTGCTGCGTTTTCACGCCGTTTTTTTCTTCCCACTCGGAAAACTGCTCTTCCTGCACACCGCCTTTGATCATATCGATGCGCCTGCCGTTCAGGGTGGATAAATCCGATGCGGAAATATCGGTATGCACAAGATCCGCATACAGGTAATATTTTTCCTCCCCCATCGGCAGATCAGAGAACAGCATATATTCGGCACGGTCATCCGTGTAGGACAGCGCTCCCATCATGTCGATTTCACCGTTTTTCAGCATCTCCAGCAGTTCTGACCATGGGGCCTCAACGTACTCATATTTCCACCCGGTGTATGCAGCGACCGCCTGCTCATATTCATAACCGTACCCGCTCCGCTGGCCGTCCTCACTCGTAATGTGATACGCATCCTCATACCATCCCACACGGATGACTTCCGGTTCTTCGTCCGTTTCCGCGGCAGATACCGGAGTGATTGCGAAAAACAGCAGCAAAACGAAAAACATACCCGACAGCAGCCACTTCTTCTGTATCTGCAGCGTTCTTTTTATCCCGTCCATGAAGCCTCTCTCCCCGTCATTGTAATAATAAAAATCTATTGATTTTTATTATACCCCCCCCCGCAATTCTGTGTCAATTCATTATGTGTAAATCAATTGATATAATTTTTACCTTGTATTGCATGTATAATTAAACAGCAGGGAGTAAATTGTGAGACTTTTATCCTTCTGTAATAAATATCAGTTTCTGCCGTCTCTTCCGGCAAATCCGCGCAGTGTTTTTTCCAGTACGGCAATGTCAAGCGGCTTTGCAATATGGGCATCCATACCGGCTTCCAGGCAGTGTTCTACGTCTTCGGAAAAAGCATTTGCCGTCATCGCAATAATCGGGATCGTCTTTCCCAGCGGGTTGCTGCCGTTTCGGATCGCCTTCGCCGCATCCAGGCCGTTCATTTTCGGCATCTGGATATCCATCAGGACTGCGTTGTAGTCTCCCGGTTTTACGGTCTGGAATGCCTCTGTGATCTCCTCTCCGTTGGAATAAATCGTGCACTCTGCGTCGTACATATGCAGAATCTCTTTCAGGATCTCCGCATTCAGTTCATTATCCTCCGCACAGAGGAATCTCATGCCGCAAAGAATCGATGTATTTTCCTGGTCAGAAGAGGTATTTGTTCTGGTTCTCGCAACCGCCATTTCGAGATTCGACAGGAAAAACGGGCTGGCGACGATTCCATCTGCTCCCGCTGCCAGAATCTGATCCCGTATCTGCTCCTCCCGGATATCATCCACACAGAGAATCAGCGCTTTTTTCGGAAGATGTGTGCGCAGGAAATCGATGTTTTCTTTTAATGCCGCATTTTCCGCACATCCGGACAGCAGAAGCACATCTGCCTTCTTCTGTCCCAGCCATTCTTCTGCTTCCTGCAGCGTCTCTGCCGCATGGAATTTCACAGGAGCCTCCCGCATCGATGCCCGCACATTTTCCGTCAGCACAGGATCTTTGGAGAGAAGCAGAACGCGTGCGCCGCGAAGTGCACATTCCTTTTTGCGGTCGATGGGGAAAGTCAGCGTCACCTCGAAACGGCTTCCCTTTCCAGGCTCGCTCTCCACCTGAATTTCTCCCTTCATCAGATCCACAATATTTTTGGTGATTGCCATTCCAAGGCCGGTTCCCTGCACCTTATTCGTCACAGAGTTTTCCGCTCTCGTAAACGGCTCGAAAATATGCTGCAGAAACTGCGGTGTCATGCCGTATCCATTGTCGGTTACCGCAAAGATAAATTTCGCATGGTCCGGAATTTCACACGGAACCTCTGTAAAATCCAGTGTAACCGCGCCGCCGTCCGGTGTATATTTCACCGCGTTTGACAGCAGATTTAAGAGAATCTGCCGCAGACGCACGCCGTCGCAGATCAGATACTCATGGGTCACCCGGTTCCCATGAATCTGGAAATTCTGATGGTGCTCTGTTGCCTGTGTCCGGATCATGCTGTCGATCTGTCCGATTTCTTCCGCCAGGCTGACATTTTCCGCATTCAGCGTCACCTTCTGCGACTCAATCCTGCTCATATCCAGAATATCATTGATCAGCCCCAGCAGATGCCGGCTCGAAAGCTGCACCTTGTCGATGTAGCCCCGCATCTTATCCGACATCCCGCTTTCATGCTCCATGAGGCCCGTGATTCCCACAATGGCATTCATCGGCGTACGGATATCATGCGACATATTGGACAGGAAATCGCTCTTTGCCTTGCTTGCGGCTTCCAGTTCAACGTTCAGTTTTTCCAGCTTTTCGTTATTGCTTTCCACAATCTGCAGCTCTTTCTTCTGCTGGCGCTGCAGCAGCCAGAAAATAATCATTCCGCTCACGCAGCACATAAAGACAGCAAAGACCATAACGATCTTGATGGTTGTGTTGACCAGCTCAACCGTGTTTAATGCCACGGCATCTGACCGTACCAGAAATACCAGAACCCATTCTGCATTTTCCATCTGATACATGGAATAAAAGTATTCTTCCCCATCCAGCACCGCATTGGAGTAGGCGAGCCCGTTTTCCTCCAGATTTTTTTCGGTCTCCTCGAAATTGCTGCCATGGTGATACTCCATGCTTTTCAGAACCTTGTATACATTGTATCCATTCAGCAGCGTATTGTCGTTTCTGCCGCTGAACAGCTTCAAACCATCGCTGTCGATGACGTAAACACTGCTGTCATTCTCATACGCCTCGCACTTGAAATACGGCTCCAGCTCCGTCATATCCTGTGCCATTCCATAGTATATAATCGTACTTCCATCCTCGAGTCTGACCGGCGATCTCAATTTTTCCAGAAATACCATTTTGGTCCGGTTCGTTGTGACTGTATTCGATACAAACGTAACTCTCTCCCGGCCATCCAGCAGATAATCGACCTCCTGCAGGGTTCCTTTCATGCCGTCCTGCGTGTAATACCGACCATTCTGATCGATCGCAAGAAGGCTGTCCATATTTTCATCGAACTTGTTCAGCACGGCCTGCTTTCCCATAAACCGCTGCAGATCATCAGCCGTCGCAGGCTGTGCCATTTCGATATAGTTCCGCAGAATATCCGCCGTGTTCCACTCATTTTCCACCACATTTTCCAGACCGGAGAACAACTGTGTTGTGACGTCCTGCATCTGGCTTAACCGCTCGGCATACAGCATCTGGTCATTATACCGGTTATATACGAATAAGAAAACTCCTATTCCAAGTGCCACAAGAGTCACCATCACAACAACGATTCTTGTCACCTGAGCTGCTGTCTCGTTTTTTTTCATTTATTTTACTCCCAGACAAGATCAGACGCAGACAACGTGTCAAACTGACTCAGGTATTCTTCTGCCGCAGTAAGTCCTACAATACCTGTATCCTGAATATTTCCTTCTTCCTGTACTGCATCGGAGGCCCCGCAGATTGCAACGGTGTACGTTTTGTCTTTTTCCAGTGTAAAGTCCTCCGGCGTTACCAGGGTATACGGGAAGAGATGCTCTCCGTCTCCGAAT
>CAVBNJ010000285.1:0-4047 GCA_963596755.1 bacterium | reverse complement strand
GAATGACCGGCGCATCTTTCAGAAGTGCGCGGGCGATCGAAAGACGCTGGCATTCTCCGCCGGAAAGCGTCGATCCGTTTTCTCCGATCACAGTCTGATAGCCGTTTGGGAGCGCACGGATAAATTCGTCACATCGTGCCGCTTTCGCAGCAGCCATAACTTCCGCGTCTGTCGCATCTTTTCGTCCGATACGGATATTTTCCATGATCGTATTGTTGAACAGGACAACCTGCTGGAATACAACGGAAAATTCCTTCATCATCGCAACGGAATCAATCGGCGCCGTGTCAGTACCGCCGAGCATAATCTTTCCGCCGGTGACATCGTAGAAGCCTGCCGCCAGGTTTGCCACGGTACTCTTTCCGCCGCCGGACGGGCCGACGAGAGCCGTTACCTGGCCCTGTTTTGCCGTGAAGGAAACGTCTTTTAACACCGGCTTGCCCGGTTCGTAGGAAAAGCTGACATGATCAAACGTAAGATCATATCCGTTGGTGGTATACTCTGTCTCTTTTACTTCTTCTTTGTAATTCTGAATTGCTTTCAGCCGGCTGACCTGCAGATCCACCTGGAACAGTTCTGCCATATTCGACATCGCGCCGGAGAGCGGATCGTAAAGGCGGGAAGCCGCCATCAGGAACAGAATGTAGGAGAACAGCGTCGTCTGCTGATGTACCATCAGGGAATTTCCGACAACGATGACGGTTGCAAGTCCGAGACGCAGGAACATCTGACCGGTCGTTACCAGACTTGCTGTGACCATCTCAGAGGAAATCTGTGTCTTCTCTGCCGCATCGAGTTTCGCATCCAGTTTTTTCAGGTACTGCTCCTCCATGTTGCACGCCTTGATATCCTGCACCGTCTCCAGGCATTCCTGGATTCCGTCGGACAGATCCAGTTTCGCATTCATATGTTTCTGACCCAGTTTCACCTGCAGTTTCCGCGACAGCAGTACGATCGCAAAAGCGACCGGCGCCACCCAGAGAAGAGCAATTCCCATTCTCCAGTCGCAAACAAGAAGTGCCAGGCACATCAGCGCCGTCGAGAGAATGGAGCCCCAGAACTGCGGTACGGTATGGGAAAATGCATGCTCAAAGCCCGCGCAGTCACCCATGATCGTTCCAGTCAGATCGGAGAGGTCATGCTCCTGGAAAAAGCGGAGCGGCATCGTACGAAGTTTTTCCGCCAGCGTAATTCTGCGGCGCTCACTCTCCTCGTACGTTCCAAGATATGTCACCGTGTACTGCAGATAATGCAGGATAAAAATCACAGCCAGAATCACAATTCCCACAATCGTATACGTAAGGGCTCCGCCGCCGGCTTTCGTTCCGGTCAGAACTGGGGAAAGCAGTGCATTGATCACATAGGCGAGCAATGCCACCGGAAGCATCAGGCTGATATACGCCAGTGCAGAATACAGGATGCCCTTTCCCAGGTCTTTTGCTCCCTCATCACTTAATGCATATTTTTCTTTCAGATACTTTCTCATCGATTCAGCCCTCCTTTCCGACTTTCCATGCAATGGATGTCTGATAATCATGCCACATGGACGCGTATGTTCCGCCTTTTTTCAGCAGGGAATCATGCGTTCCGCGCTCCAGGATCTCGCCGTTTCCAAAGACCAGAATCTCGTCTGCATTCTGAATCGTGGACAGACGGTGTGCAATCATCAGCACGGTTTTTCCCTGTGTCAGTTTTTCAAAGGCAAGCTGAATCTGATGCTCATTCTCCGCATCGGCAAATGCCGTTGCCTCGTCGAGCACGATGATCGGCGCATCTTTTAAGACGGCACGCGCCAGTGCAATTCGCTGGTTTTCTCCGCCGGACAGATACGTTCCGCCGTTTCCGACCATCGTATCCAGTCCGTTCGGCAGGCGGTCGATGATTTCGGTGCACTGTGCGGCCGCGGCTGCTTTTCGCACTTCTTCTTTGGATGCCTCCGGCCGTGCAGCACGGATATTTTCCAGCAGGGTATCTTTGAAGAGTCTCGTATTCTGGAACACAAACGCGATCTGCTTCATCAGCGTATGTTTGTCGAGGTCACGGACATCCACACCGCCGACCAGAACACGACCGCTTGTCACATCATAAAAACGCGGAATCATCTGTGCGGCCGTTGATTTTCCGCTTCCCGATGCTCCGACAAGTGCGACCGTTTTTCCTTCCGGAATCGTAAAGCTGACATCATGAAGTGCCTCTGTCTCACTTCCCGGGTAAGAGAAGGATACATGCTCAAAGACAACCGAAGCATCTTCCGGCTCTTTGACATGTGCCGGTTCCGGCAGCGGCCGCTCGTTGATGACTGCCTCGATCCGGTTTACTGCACTTTTTGCCGCCATGAGCTGCTCGCCTGCAAACATGACACGGTTCATCATCGTCGTGCAGATCGGGGTGAACAGACTGTAGAACAGAAAGTCCAGCAGCACATCCTGATAGGACGCCTGGCCGCTCACGCCGCCAAGAATCAGGCAGGCAACAGGAATCAGCAAAATAAAGGTTCCGTTTAAGGCAACGTTGAAACCAGTCAGCGGAATCCGGCATTTTAAGGCATAGCCGGAAGCGTATTTTTCATACTCTTCGATCGCCGCATGGAAATTTTTGAACGAGTAAACGGTCTGCTGGAATACCTTGACAACCGGAATTCCGCGGATGTACTCGACAGCTTCTTTGTTCATCGTCTCGAGCGCGGTCATATAGCCTTCCATAAAGCTGGCATTGTCGCCGCCCATCATCTGTTTCATAAAGAATACAGCGAGAGCAAGCGGAACGAGACAGCAGATGCCAAGGCGCCAGTCAAAGACGAAAATCAGCACAAGAACGGCAACCGGCATCACAACGGCACCCGTCAGGTCCGGGAGCTGGTGCGCGAGGAAGTCCTCGGTGAGGCCTGCGTTGTCATCGATGATTTTTCGCAGACGGCCGCTTGCATTCTGTCCAAAGTAGCCGAGCGGCAGTGTCACGATGTGATGCAGTGCTGCTTTTTTCATATTTGTCGCGGTGCGGAATGCTGCCAGATGGGAACAGCAGAGTGCCAGGAAATACAGCAGAATGCTTAACACAGAAAAGCCGACCGCCATCCAGGCGTACGTTCCGCTCATGGATGCAAGGCGGATATCTCCTGCCGTCAGCGCATGCAGCATATCGCGGACGACAAACCAGATACAGACGAACGGAATCATCGAGAGCACGGTGCTGATGCCTGCGAGAATCATGCCAAGAATCGTGAGAATATGGTGCTTTCCCGCATATCGAAACATTCTGGAGATCTCAGAATCTTTTTTCATAAGAAAAGTCTTCCTTTCTTCGAATTTTTATCTGTTATGGTTGGACAAATCCAGCAGAATATCTTCTATAAATAAAAGACACTCTGCCAGAATTTGACCATTGTTTTTATTCTGCCTGCTCGGACAGGTTTTCCTCGCAGAACAGGTGAATGCAGTTTTCAATCATCGTCTGATCGCAGTCGGTGGAGATACCGGAGCCAAGCCAGTAAGCATATTTTCCGGCGTCATATTTGCCAAGTGCTTCCAGATCACTGCCGTAGCGCAGCTCGATATGATATGTTGTCGTATTCGTATCCGGTGCAATGCAGAAGTAGGTGAATTCTCCGGAATCTGCGTCATCGCTCTCAAACTCATATAAGCCGCGGATCTCTTCCATTCCTACGTAATGATAGCTGTGAGAAAAGATCTCCTCCCCCGATTCGTCATAACCTTTGATGGTGGAATTCGTGCCGTCAAATTCCAGGGTGTTCACGCCCTCGGTAAATTCACAGTCGTAAACTCCGCCGCCGTCGGCATATGCAGCAACCGCATCCTCGCCGTAAACCGTTCCGGTAACCATGGAAGAAAGCTTCTCGTAGGCTGCCTCGGCATTGTCATCGCCGACAAACTCCGCGCAGTCGTCAATCCAGGTCTGATGATACTCATCTGCCAGGATCACCGGCCAAAGTTCCTGATAGCTGCCGGTCAGATCACTCATCAGCTGTTTTGCCTCTGCCTCTTTGTCCTCTGCAGTGCTTTCGCTGGATGTACTTGTGCTCTCTGCAGT
>CAVBNJ010000284.1:0-4051 GCA_963596755.1 bacterium | reverse complement strand
GTGCAATCCGTAACGGAAATTACAGAGAAGAGGATCGGAACTTTCCGGTCCTTTTTTCTATATAGTAAAGAAAAGCATTGGAAAAGTGAGACAGGGGATGGAAGAAGAGAAGCTGCGTGCGGTTTATTACGCAAGATGCAGCACGGAGGAGGAAAATCAGAAGGATGCGCTGGTAAGGCAGGCGGCGGAAGCTGAGGAGACCATTCGGACTGAGGGCTGGCTGCTCGTCGATGCCTACGTGGAGAGCCGCTCCGGCACGAGCCGGAAGGGCAGAAGGGAGTACAACCGCCTGTACGAGGATCTCGACCGGAACCGGTTTGACATTGTCGTGGTCAAATCGCAGGACCGCCTGATGCGGAATACGCGGGACTGGTATCTGTTTGCAGACCGCTTAAACCGCGCCGGAAAGCGGCTGTATTTTTATCTGGAGAACAGTTTCTATTCGCCGGAAGACGCGCTTCTGACCGGCATTAAAGCAATTCTGGCGGAGGAGTACAGCCGGGAGCTGAGCAAAAAGATGAATCTGGCACATGAGAAACGGCAGAAAAGCGGCGGAAAACCGGTTCTGACTTCCAAAACCTATGGGTACCGGCGGACGACAGACGGTGTGATCGAGGTGATCCCGGAGGAGGCCGCTGTAAAGCGCCGCATGTACGAACTCTGTGCCGCGGGTCTTGGAGGACGGAAAATTGCGGCGGTTCTGGCATCAGAGGGCGTTCGAAACCGTGCCGGGAAACCGTTTTCCGGGTCTGACATTATCCGCATGATTCGGAATCCCATAAACAAAGGTACCGTTGTGATGAACCGGAAGCATTATGATTTCAACACCGGAAGAACGCTTCCTACACCGCCGGGCGGGCAGTACGTCTATGAGGGAAAGATTTCCGCGATCGTCTCCGAAGAGCTGTGGACGGCGGCAAATCGGGCGGCTGACGAGCGTCTCTGCCGCAAAAAGGTGCGCCAGTCTGTTCAGACTTGACTGGGTGATCCTGTCCATCCTGATTCTCTGCCTTGTGGCAGCAGGATTGTACGGGACCTTAAGCAGGCTGGAAAAAAACTACACAAAACGCCGAAATTCGGGAAAGTAGGTGATTTGACTTGCAAAGGAAGTATGGATGCCTGTATAATAATGCATGATGATTTAAAAAACTTACAGGAAAAGAGGAATGAAAATGGCACAGTTATGGGGCGGACGGTTCACAAAAGAGACCGACAAGTTAGTGTATAATTTTAATGCATCCATCAGCTTTGATCAGAAATTCTATAAACAGGACATCAAAGGCAGCATGGCACACGTAAAGATGCTGGCAAAACAGGGCATCCTGACAGAGGAGGAGAAAGACCAGATCCTCGCAGGACTGGAAGGAATCCTTGCCGATGTAGAGAGCGGTAAACTGGAAATTACAAGTGAGTACGAGGATATCCACAGCTTCGTGGAGGCAAATCTGATTGACCGCATCGGCGACGCAGGAAAGAAGCTGCACACCGGAAGAAGCCGCAATGACCAGGTAGCACTCGATATGAAACTCTACGTACGTGATGAGATCACCGAGATTGATGCCCTGGTAAAAGAGGTGCTGGTAACCCTTGAGAAGATCATGGAGGAGAACCTTCACACCTATATGCCTGGTTTCACCCATCTGCAGAAAGCACAGCCGATCACGCTGGCACATCACATGGGCGCATACTTTGAGATGTTCCGCCGTGACAGAGGCCGTCTCGCAGATATCTACAAGAGAATGAATTACTGTCCGCTCGGCTCCGGCGCACTGGCTGGAACGACGTATCCGCTGGACCGCGCTTACACCGCAGAGCTGCTTGGCTTTGACGGACCGACGTTAAACAGCATGGATTCCGTATCTGACCGTGACTATGTCATTGAGCTCCTTGGCGCCCTTTCCACGATTATGATGCATCTTTCCCGTTTCTCCGAGGAGATCATCATCTGGAATACCAATGAATACCAGTTTGTCGAGATCGACGACGCATACAGCACCGGAAGCAGCATCATGCCGCAGAAGAAGAACCCGGATATCGCCGAGCTCGTCAGAGGAAAAACAGGCCGTGTCTATGCAGCGCTGATGTCGATGCTGACGACTATGAAGGGAATTCCGTTGGCATACAATAAGGATATGCAGGAAGATAAAGAGCTTACGTTCGATGCGATCGACACTGTAAAAGGCTGTCTGGCACTGTTCAACGGCATGCTCTCCACGATGCGTTTTAAAAAAGACCGCATGGAGAACAGTGCAAAGAACGGCTTCACGAACGCAACGGACGCAGCCGATTACCTCGTTGGAAAAGGTGTTCCGTTCCGCGATGCACACGGTATTGTCGGCCGTCTCGTTCTGTACTGCATCGACAAGGGAATCTCTCTGGATGATATGAAACTGGAAGAGTACAAGGCAATCAGCCCGGTCTTCGAGGACGATATTTACGATGCCATCAGCATGAAAAACTGCGTAGAACGACGCAACACGATCGGTGCGCCGGGAGCAGATGCGATGAAGGCTGTCATTGAGCAGAATAAAAAATATTTACAGGAAAATTAAAAAAACAGTTGCAATTTTGAAAAAATTGGTATAGTATGACATGAGACGCACAAATGTACGCCACAGAAGAACAAGGAGATGAAACCAATGGAGCAGAAATTGAGAGTAGGAATTTTAGGAGCAACCGGTATGGTAGGTCAGAGATTTATTTCTCTGCTGGAGAACCATCCGTGGTTTGAAGTTGTGACCCTGGCAGCAAGTCCGAGAAGTGCCGGAAAAACATATGAGGAAGCAGTCGGCGGACGCTGGAAAATGGATACTCCAATGCCGGAAGCAGTGAAAAAGCTCGTTGTGATGAATGTAAATGATGTAGAGCATGTGGCATCTACCGTGGATTTTGTATTTTCCGCTGTTGATATGTCGAAAGACGAGATCAAAGCGATTGAAGAAGCATATGCAAAGACCGAGACACCGGTCGTTTCCAATAACAGTGCACACCGCTGGACACCAGATGTGCCGATGGTAGTGCCGGAAATCAACCCGGAGCACTTCGATGTCATCGAGTTCCAGAAAAAACGTCTGGGAACCAAGAGAGGATTTATCGCTGTAAAACCGAACTGCTCGATCCAGAGCTACGCACCGGTTTTAACTGCATGGAAAGAGTTTGAGCCGTATGAAGTGGTTGCAACCACATATCAGGCAATTTCCGGAGCAGGAAAAACCTTCAAAGACTGGCCGGAGATGGAAGGAAACATTATCCCGTTCATCGGCGGCGAGGAAGAGAAGAGCGAGCAGGAGCCGCTTCGTATCTGGGGTAAAATTGAGAACGGCGTGATCGTAAAAGCAACCGAGCCGAAGATCACCTGCCAGTGCATCCGTGTACCGGTATTAAATGGACACACCGCAGCAGTTTTCGTTAAATTCCGCAAGAAACCGACGAAAGAGCAGCTGATCGAGAAACTGGAGAACTTCAAAGGCCTTCCGCAGGAACTGAACCTGCCAAGCGCACCGAAACAGTTCATCCGCTACATGACCGAGGATAACCGTCCGCAGGTAACACTGGATGTCAACTACGAAAACGGCATGGGAATCAACGTAGGCCGCTTAAGAGAAGACACCATCTACGACTGGAAATTCGTAGGCCTTTCCCACAACACAGTCCGCGGCGCAGCCGGCGGAGCCGTACTGTGTGCTGAGACACTGGTAGCTAAGAAGTATATCAGCGCGAAATAATCTTTCGAAATGAATCAAAAACACCTCTGAAAACGAAAAATGTTTCAGAGGTGTTTTTCTGTGCATGCATCAGCAGAGACAGCAATAAGAACAGCAAAAAAAGAAGCGCCATATACGGGAAACTCCCGCGGCGCTTCTTTTCTGCTCAAATAGTGCTATTTACGCAAGTATTGGCTAACCTTAGAATTTGCCAGCTTTTGCTGCTTCTTCAACAGCTACAGCTACAGCTACAGTCATACCAACCATCGGGTTGTTTCCTGCGCCGATCAGACCCATCATCTCTACGTGAGCCGGAACGGATGAAGAACCGGCAAACTGAGCATCAC
>CAVBNJ010000283.1:0-4084 GCA_963596755.1 bacterium | reverse complement strand
TTTCCAGTGTCTCCCGTGTTGTATCATCGCAGATCACATCCAACTGGTAAGCCGGGCGGTTTTTCTTCATATAAACTGGGATGTAATGGACATCTCTTGCACCTGCCTGCAGCAGTTTTCCCATACAGTAGCCGAGTGTCTCACCGGTGCAGTCATCGATGTTGCATTCCAGTTTCCAGATCGTGTCTTTTTCGTCGTCGTCTTCTGTTTCCAGCATCATCGCACGCAGCAGTGACGGCCGCTCATACGTCCGTTTTCCGGCTCCAAGGCCCGTTTTCGTGCATTTGAAGGAGGACGGCAGTTTCTCTTTTGTGCGAATCGCCGCAACAATGGCTGCTCCTGTCGGTGTGACGAGCTCTCCCTGAATTCCGATCGGGACGAGTGTCAGGCCGTGCGCCTGCACAATGTTTAAGACAGCCGGTACCGGAACCGGGATCAGGCCGTGCTGGCATCTGATGAAGCCGCTTCCCTCAGAAAGACCCGTCACGATAACTTCATCCGGCGCAAGGTTGTCCAGGCAGACGGCAGCGGCAACGATATCCACGATGGAATCGACGGCTCCGACTTCGTGGAAATGCACCTGATCGAGCGGCACGCCATGTGCTTTCGCCTCGGCTTCAGCGAGGATCTGGAAAATGCGCTCTGCCAGAGCTCTTGCCCCCGGTGTCAGATCGCCGCGGCGGATAATCGTGAGGATCTCCGGCAGTCCGCGGTGCTCATGATGATGGTGATGCTCCCCGGCATGATCGTGGTCATGGCTGTGCGCGTGGTCATGATCGTGTGCATGCTCATGATCATGTGTATATTCATGATCGTGATGATGCTCCTCCTCATGATGGTGCTCATGCGTATGCGTTTCCGCCCCATCCCCATGGAGATACGCCATATCATGGTCATGGTTCTCATGCTCTGCGTCCAGAATCACATTGAAATCGCAGGCATCCAGTCCCGACTTTTTCACTCTTGTAATCGCAATTTCATATCCCGGCAGGTTCAGGCTTTTCAGTGCCTTCTCCAGTACCTCTCTGTCTGCTCCCAGGTCGAGCAGCGCTGCAACGGTCATGTCACCGCTGATTCCGCTCCCACATTCCAGATATAAACTTTTACTCATCTTTATGCACTCCCATTCTGTTAATCTGTGTTGCAATATAACCGGCTCCGTAGCCGTTATCGATATTCACGACGGCAATTCCATTCGCGCAGGAATTGATCATCGTGAGAAGCGCCGAAAGGCCGTTCATGCTGGCACCGTAGCCGACAGACGTCGGAACGGCGATCACCGGCTTATCCACCAGGCCGCCGAGCACGCTTGCAAGTGCGCCCTCCATGCCGGCAACGGCAACGACGCAGTTGGCACTCTGAATGGTATCGAGACGCGACAGCAGACGGTGAATGCCGCTCACGCCGACATCGTAGATGCGCTCAACGTTTGCGCCGAAGTATTCTGCGGTCTGTGCCGCTTCCTCGGCAACGGAAATATCCGCCGTTCCTGCTGTACAGACAGCAATCTTGCCGATTCGCTTTTTGTCTTTCTTCTCTATTTTCAAAATATGCGACAGCGGATCATACACCACTTCCGGAAATTTTTCCCGGATCAGCTCGTACTGGTGCTCGCTGGCTCTCGTTCCGAAGACTTCTCCGTCCTGCTCGTACAGGCGTGTAAAAATCTTCAGCAGATGCTCATCTGCCTTCCGCGCACAGAAAATGACTTCCGGGAACCCGCTCCGGATTTCGCGGTGCGTATCGAGCTTGGCATATCCCATCTCCTCGAACGGCTCTTTTTTGAAATATTTCTCAGCTTCCTCGATCGAGATTTCGTTGTTTTTTACTTTTTCTAATACTTCTCTTGCCTCCAAAACTTTTCACCTCGTTTTCGTTTTTTTACACCCAAAAAAGAAAGCCGAACCCTCTGCTCCGCCAGAACCTTCTCTTTTCTGACACGGCAGATCTCCAGCTTTCTTTATTTTAAACTATGAAGTGCACTTTAAGTCAAGCAGATTCTATACACAGTATACCGTTCTTTTCCGGTTCCCGCAATGCTTTCTTTTCTCGAGATTATCCTGCGTATGGAATCGATTCAAAATATTCAGATTCATCAACTCCATTGATTGTATGTGGAAAACCTTCCTCTGTTTCTATTTCAATCCGGCACATTGTTCCGTCGGAAAGTTCTGCATCTACATACGTTGTTCCATCCGTCTTTTTCGGAGTCAGTTCTGTTCCGCCTGTGAGTACAATACTTTCCGCTTCTCCATTGTCGTTGAAAATCTCCGCAGTCAACGTCTTCCCTTCCTTTATCGTAAGCGGCTTTGTTATCCACTCAATCGTATAAGTTTCCTCTTTCGCCTCTGGAAGTCCGCCTGCACCGACGCCAACCGTTCGAGTTCCTCGATATGTGCCGAGCATATCGACCCGGCTGACCCACGGAAATGCATTCACATCTTCTATTCCATCGTCTCCAACTCTTCCGTCTACTTTTCCTATTTCTGTAATTTCACCTGCTGTCACATCGAAAACCGTTACAAAATACAGCCCATCTTCGGAGTACGATTCCTGATACAGATAATGATCCCCTTCTGCGCTTCGGATCATCCACGTCGCTTCATATCCGCCGTACAGCTCCTTTTCCTGCACCAGATCATCACAGGTCATCTGCATCGTGTACGAATACTGTTCAAACTGATGGTCTCCGTCTTTTCCGTCTCCCGTAAATGTAAAGGAAAACTCTTCTTCCTGTCCATCTCCGTCCATGTCATCCCGGTAGACGTCTCCTTCTGCCAGCTTCACCGCAGATGCACCGCTTTTCTCTTCTTCCTCTGGCGCAGGTTCTTCTGTAGGTTCTGCTGTGGGTTCCGCTGCAGACTCCGATGCAGATTCCGATACCGTTTCCGATTGTGATTCCACAACCGTCGTGCTGCTGGACGTACTTCCCGAACTCGAATTTTCCGTCTGCCCTTTTTTATCCCCGCATCCGCTCACCATCAGTGCTGCCAGGCATACCGCCGTTACCCATGCATATCGTTTCATAAAAAATTCTCCCTTCCTGCTTATCAATTCTTTTCCGTTTCTGATACTTCCATTATATAGAATCCCTCCCCCATTCCGCAACCGTTCTCGGAAATCGTAAGACAACTTAAGCAAAACGTAAGAATCCCCGCCAGCACAGCCTTCCGGCCGCGTCAGCGGGGATTCTCATTTTGTTATTTTACCGGACAAAGGCTGAACCTTAGTCTTCTTTATGCTCGTCTAAATACTCTTTTCTTCCCATCTCATACAGGTTGTTTCCATAGCAGTCGATGATGACGAAAAGCGGCATGTCTTCTACTTCCAGACGGCGAAGTGCCTCTGCGCCGAGGTCTTCGAATGCGATCAGCTCTGCTTTTTTGATGCATTTTGCAAGCAGTGCACCGGCTCCGCCGATGGCTCCGAAGTATACGCCGTGGTATTTCTTCATAGCTTCTACGACTTCCGGAAGACGTGCTCCCTTACCAATCATTCCTCTTGCGCCTACGGACATCATGGTCGGAGCGTAAGCATCCATACGGCCGCTGGTGGTAGGACCTGCAGATCCGATGACCTGGCCTGGTTTTGCAGGGGTCGGTCCTACGTAATAGATTGTAGCGTCTGTCGGGTCAAACGGGATTTTTTCTCCTCTTGCGAGCGCTTCGCACATTCTCTTGTGTCCTGCGTCACGGGAAGTATAGATGGTTCCGGTCAGATATACGGTATCTCCGGCATGCAGTGTTTTTGCCAGTTCTTCTGTTAAAGGCAGCTGAATATGTTTTTCCATGATCAGATCACCTCCGTTTTATGACGGGTAACATGGCAGTTGATGTTGACTGCACACGGCATTCCCGCGATATGAGTCGGCATTGTCTCGATGTTGAGGCCGATGGCTGTGGTCTTTCCGCCAAAGCCCTGCGGTCCGATGCCGAGTTTGTTGACTTTCTCCAGCATTTCTTTCTCCAGGTCTGCGTAGAACGGATCCGGGTTCTCGGAATCGATCGGGCGCATCAGTGCTTTTTTCGCAAGCAGTGCACATTTATCGAAAGTTCCGCCGATACCAACGCCGACTACCATCGGA
>CAVBNJ010000282.1:0-4084 GCA_963596755.1 bacterium | reverse complement strand
GTGTCAATCTTTTTCTTTTATATCAATATACGTATCGTATATACGTATATTAATATAAAAGAAATCGCATGTCAATCCATTCTGACATACGATTTCTACATGTTTTCTTATTCCTCCTGCAGCGCCGCCAGATATCCCAGAATTCTTTCCTTTTGTCTGCCTGGCAGATTGCGGAATCCCTCCAGAATTACTTTTTCCTCCGTATTTACCGCACGAAGTTCAAAATCCACCGCACTTCGCTCTGTCTCATTCTCACCCAGAAGCTCATACGGCGTAACCTTCAGCACCTCGCAGATTTTCAGTATTTTATCCGCCGACGGATTTGTCCCCTTTCTTTTCCAGTCGCTGATGGTGCTCTGGGAGATTCCGGTTTCTTCGGAGAATTCTTTCTGCGTCATACCATTTCGAAGAATTAATTCAAAAATTTTTTCACTGATCATTTTGTATCTCACCTTTTCACTCAGATTTTGTTTTACTATACCATAAAAATTCCTGCCCGTCACTTCCTCCAATACTGAAAAAACGCCTCTTCCTGCGCTGTGCGGATTCCGTATTTTCTTCTGGCGATGTAGAATTTTGATTTCCAGCTTGAGGTCTGGACCTGGATTGCGGTGATGTGGTGGGGGCGGACGATGTCCATGTAGGGGAGGATGGAAATGCCGAAGCCGTTTTCTACAAGGCCGGTGATAACCTCGATTTCTTCGGCTTCGCACACCGGTTTTACCTGGATTCCCTGTTCGGCGAAGATCTGCTCCTGAAGGCTGCGGAAGCCGCTCGTTTTGGAAAACATGATCTGGGGATACTCGGCCGCCTCTTTTAGTGTGATTATTTCCTTTGGCTCCAGCGGGTGGCCTTTTGGGACGACCGCTGCGATATAGGATTCCCGGATGGGATAGTATTCGAGTTCTTCGGATTTCAGCAGGTCCGAGCAGAATCCAATATCATATTTTCCATCGAGCAGCCCCTCCTCGAGCTCCGGAGTCAGACGGTTGTAAATGATGAATGGGAAGGCCGCTCCGAATTCCCGCAGCATATGCGGGATGATCCCCGATGCCAGCGGATATACGGTTCCGATACGCACCGTCTTTTCTTCCGTCCGAAGGCCTGCCGCCCGCTCCTCCATCCGAAGACAGGCGTCCAGAATCTCCTCGACATCCTTCATCAGTTCTTTCCCGTAGCGGCTCAGGCTTACGTTCCGTCCCTCTTTCTGGAAGAGCGGAACGCCGTACTCATCCTCCAGCGTTTTGATCGCATGGCTGAGTCCCGGCTGGGAAATGTTCAGCGCCTTTGCGGCTTTTCCATAGTGCTGCAGCTTCGCCAGCTCCGCAAAATATTTTAAATACTCGATATTCATAGATATCCCCCTCATTCCTGTTCTGTTTCTATCATACTACAATTCATTTACTTTTAGAATGAATTCATTCAAAATAATCATTTGTTTTTATCGTTTTCTGTATCTATAATAATCATAGTTTCAAGGACTTAACGTAATTTCATTCTCAGGAAAGAAGGATTTTTACTTATGAATACCAGAAAATTTCATCTCCCCGGTGAAGCGGCACTTCTGCTTATGCTTCTGATCAACCCTCTTGCCATTGATCTGATGTCCCGGAGCACCTTTGGAATTTCAACCATCTCCTCCGTGCCGCTCATCTTCAATACTGCTTTTCCGATTTTCAGTTTCGGAACGTGGAACTATATTTTCCAGACGCTGCTTGTCATCACCCTGATGATCCTGAAACGTTCGTTCTGTCCCGGCTATCTGTTTTCCTTTGTCGTCGGCATCGGATTTGGAAAAATGATCGACGTGCACAACACCTGGGTTACGATGCTGCCGAACATGCTCCCGCTGAATGTGCTGTACTTTTTCACCGGCTTTCTTCTGATGTGCTTCGGCATCTGTCTCGCCAACAACTGCCTGCTGCCGATTGCCCCAACCGATATTTTTCCGCGCGATCTGTCCGAGCTTCTGCACCAGAAGTATAAACGGATCAAGACAACGTTCGACCTCACCTGTCTGACAACGACTGTGCTTCTTTCCATTTTGATCCTTCATCATCTTTATGGAATCGGCATCGGCACCTTCTTCTGTGCATTCATGACGGGACGAACCGTTTCTCTGGTTCAGAAATTTATGGAAAAACATGTGGACTTTTATCGTTTCACCAAAAAGAGAATGGTTCTTCCGGGAAGCAGCATGCGCCACGCATAATCCGCCATCTTTCAAAAAAAGCAGCCTGAGTTTCCGTTTTCACACCGAAACTCAGGCTGTTTTTTATGCATTCTGTTCCGCTTCCATTTCCCGGTTGATCTCATCCTCACTGTCGGCCATCGCCTGCAGGGTCATGGTCTGGAGTTTTTCCAGCGGCCAGCCAAGCTGATCGGCGCCGCGCTCAATGACCTCTCTTGAACATCCCGCCGCAAACCCTTTGCTCTTGTATTTCTTCTTCAGGGATTTCAGTTCCATGTCTTTTGTGCTCTTCGAAGGCCGCATTAACGCAGCCGCCCAGATCAGTCCCGTCAGCTCATCTGCGGCAAACAGCACTTTTTCCATCTCATGAACCGGCTCCACATCCAGCGTGACGCCGCACTCGATGGTAATGCCGTAACCGTGGGAAACGACACCATGAATGATATCCTCCGATACGCCTCCTTCCCGCAGAAGCTCCGGTGCTTTCAGACAGTGCTCTGCCGGATACAGTTCGAAATCAATGTCATGCAGCAGACCGACAATTCCCCAGTGCTCCTCTTCTGCTCCATAGCCAAGTTCTCTCGCATACCATTTCATCACGGCCTCTACCGTAAGCGCATGCTGAATATGGAAAGGATCTTTGTTGTATTTTTTTAATAAGGCAAATGCCTCGTCTCTTGTAATTTCACTCATGATCTGTTTCCTCCTTTTTATTCCCTGATTTTCCAGAATCTGTGCATCTGAATTGTAATTTCATTCATTATATACCCATATTCATACCATATCAATAGGTTTATCTCGACTTTTTTCCGTGGCTTATACGAAAAAAACACTGTTTCATCCCCATTTTCGGGCGATGAAACAGTGTTCTTCTTTTTATTTCTGTAACCGCATTACAGCAGTTCCGGTTTCAGCCGCACATCAAAGCTGATTTCAGTTTCTTTCAGCTGATATTTCTCCAGCAGCATCGGGCCGCAGCTTGCTGAGCCGATTCCTGCCTGGCGGTAATCAATGCAGAATACGGTGCTTTCGCATGGCACAAGCTCATAGTTATGCGCCTTTGCTGTCAGCTCCTCCTGCGTATAAACAGATGCCTGGAACGAGAACGTTTTCTCTCCCACGGCTGTCAGCACCGCACGGTCATTTGCGAGGCTTGCGTAATCGCAGTCGTAGTGGCTGCCGTTCTCCTGCGGGCGGATGTAGTCCTCCTGCTGTTCTGCAGGCGTGCTGTGGAAAACGCCGTGATAGCTTGCTCTGTGCTTATCCACATAACTCTCCACCGGACCGAGGCCGCAGTACGTCAGTTTTTCAAACGATTTCGGCAGGAACAGGCGCAGACCGAAGCGCGGCAGAACCGGGAATACCGGGTCTTTCTTCGCATCAACATGGACATCGATCGTTCCGTCGCTGTAAATCGTCCATTGGATCGCGCCTTCCAGAATCCGCTGCAGCGCCGGGGATGAAATCGAATAACTCGTCTCGATCTCCACACAGCCATTTTCCTCCCGTGCCGTCGTCTCATATGCACGCGTCACGGTGCGGTCATACTGCGCACGCATCCAGGTATTCTTGATATTGCGGTCATTGTCCGTCGGCGCGCGCCAGATGTTCAGTTCCATCGGGCGGTCGAACAGGTTCTGGTTCGCATAACACATTTCCTCAACCAGACCGGTAAACTTATTATAAGTATAACTGAACTGATCCGTCGATACCGTCAGATAGTGATCATCCTCTTTCCATCCAAACGAAGCCGTTCCCTCCGGGCGCTTCATCATTTCTTTTGCTTTCTGGTTCTGATTATCTTTCGTCTCCACCGGAACTTCTTCAAATCCAAGTTCAAACTGCTCCGGCACCAGCTCTGTCGCATGTTTCTGATACCAGTTAACCTTCAGC
>CAVBNJ010000281.1:0-4115 GCA_963596755.1 bacterium | reverse complement strand
GCTCTTCACCTCCGATCCACAGATCATCTCGATGGTAGTCCGTGCAATCCATATCTCGACGCTCTCGGTGATTCCGCTCGGCATCCAGTATGAGATCGTGGACGGCTTTACCGCGATGGGCTGCGTGAAGTATTCGTTTGCGCTCTCATTTTTCCGGAAATTCGTCTACTTTACCGCCCTGTTTCTCCTGCCGCAGTTCTTTGCGCTCGAAAACATCTTTTACGTAGAACCTATTTCCGACCTGATCGGCCCGGTTGTCTCGATGATCGTTTACTGGACTTCGATTCAGAAAATTCTGAAGCAGCGTGAAGAAGCAGTACGGCTCATGCATGCGAAAAAATGATAAACTCTGGTACAAAAAAGCTGTTCTTTTCCGATGAGAGTTACGAAAACTCCCACTGAAAAGAACAGCTTTTCTTATATCTTTTATATCTTCTTATGTCCTGCTAAAAGGTCGCCGGCATCGGAACGGTTTCCTGTACTTTCAGTCCGTATTTTGCCGCTAACTGCAGTGCCTTTCGTTCCGTCTCCGGGTTCCAGACAGCTTTCGGCGTATGGGCATCACAGCCGAAAACGGCCGTGTTTCCTTCTTCGCCTGCAATTTTCCAGAACTTCTCGTTCGGATACCATCTTTCTTCCATCAGACCAAGGAAATTGATTTCCAGCGGAAGGTTTCTCTTTTTCACCTCACGGCAGAGTCTCCGGTATTCGCGGTCGAAAACTGCTTCGTCGCCGTGGAACAGAAAGAGATCCGGGTGTGCCAGATACAGGTATTTCCCGGTATCGAGGCCCGCCAGGCACTGGTCCACATACTGTTTCAGATAGTTTCCGTCTGTCGTTCCGTGGCCGCTGTAGAGGATCTTTTCGATCTCATTTCCCAGGCTGTGCTGGCCGAGGACGAAATACTCAAACGGATAGTCCGACAGAAAATCGATCAGCTGATCCCAGAATCTCGGGAAATACTCTGTCTCAAGTCCGAGATGAATTTCGATATCCTTCTCATACTCTTTTTTCAGTGCCAGCACAGTGTCTACATAGCCGTCCACCTGGTCGAGCCGCATCCGCATGCCGGAATCATAGCCGTCCGGAAACGGATAAGGCGAATGGTCGGAAAATCCGAGAATTTTAAGACCGCCTTCAATGGCGCGCTCGACATATTCCCGCTCTGTTCCGTCTGCGTGACGGCACCGCCAGGTATGGGTATGGTAATTTGCAATCATGATTTACAACCTTCTTTATTTTGTTTCTTATTCCTCTGCTGCTTTGGAGATATCTGTTCCAAAGTATTTTTCAGAAAGCTCTGTCAGGGTTCCATCCTCAGAAAGCTCACCAAGTGCTTTATTGACTGCCTCAAGCAGTGTCTTGGTCTCATCGCCTTTTTTCATCGGAATACCGACTTTCGTGGATTCTGGATCGAGGCATGCGATTTTGATCTCTGCGTCCGGATGTGCTTTCATGTAATCGTAATACGTTACCTCTGCATTCAGAGTTGCATCGATACGGCCGCTTAAAAGAAGCTCAAACGTCTGCTCCAGATCGTCTACACCCGTAACAGTTGCGCCGTATTTCTCGGCAACTTCTGCATACGTACTGGAAATGGTGTTTGCGGTGTTCTTTCCGTCGAGGTCTTCCATCGACTGGATTTCATCGTTACTGGCGTTTACGATAACAGCGGTGCGGTTGTATGCATACGGATCGGAGAAGCTGTATTTCTCAGCGCGCTCCTCTGTAATATCCACGCCGTTTACCATGATATCGTACCGGCCGGAATCGATTCCTGCAAGAAGACCGTCCCACTCGCCCTCTACAAACGTTGCTTTCACGCCGAGTTTCTCAGCGATCTGCTGTGCAACCTCTACGTCATATCCGACCAGGTTGTCGTCCTCATCGTGATACGTCCACGGTGCCCAGGTTCCTTCCATTGCTACAACAATCTCACCTTTGCTCTGAATCTGCGCCAGAAGGTCGCCGGACTCACTGGCGGAAGATGCTGCTGCAGAAGAAGTACTGCTGCTCTTTGTATCGCTGCTCTCTGTGCCGTTGCTGCCGCATCCGGTCAGCAAAAAGGATGATGCCAGGATACCTGCCAGAAATACGGATGCCATTTTCTTTTTCATAATATTCGCCACTCCTTTTTTTGTTTTACTATTGCAAACTGCTGCGGAACGGATCCGAAGCAGAAACTGCCGATGTCAGAAATTCGGAACAGAACTTATTCATAACTCTGTTCAATGTTCTGCAAAAATACTCTTGTTCGCTCTTCTTTCGGATTTGCAAAAAATTCCTTCGACGGTCCTTCCTCCACGACAACGCCGTGTTCCATGAATACCACCTTGTTCGAAACATTTCTTGCAAAACCCATCTCGTGCGTGACAACGAGCATCGTCATGCCCTCTTTTGCAAGCTGGCGCATAACGCCAAGTACCTCGCCGGTCAGCTCCGGGTCGAGCGCTGAGGTCGGCTCATCGAAATAGATGATTTCCGGGTCTGTCGCAAGCGCGCGGGCGATCGCCACCCTCTGCTGCTGTCCGCCGGAAAGCTGATGCGGATAATAATCTGCCCGGTCCAGCATACCTACTTTTTCAAGTGCTGCACGCGCTTTTTCCTCCGCCTGTGCTTTTTGCATTTTTCTGCCGATAATAAGGCCCTCGGTTACATTATGCAGTGCGGTTTTATTCAGAAACAGATTGTAGTTCTGAAAAACAAATGCTGTCTTCTGGCGGATCGCCGCGATGTCTTTTTTGCTGATGTTGTGGAACGGATATTCTTTTCCGTCAAAAATCAGGCTGCCGCCGTCCGCATGCTCTAAAAAGTTCACGCAGCGCAGCATTGTCGTCTTTCCGGAACCGCTCGGTCCGAGGATTGCGACTACATCACCCTGGTTTACCTTTAAATCTACACCTTTTAAAACTTCCAGGCTGCCGAATGCTTTCTTTAATCCTTTGATTTCCAGCATGGCTTATTCCCCTTTTCTCTGATATGTACTCAGTTTCTTCTCTCCGATTCCCTGCAGCTTCGTGAGCACGGTGGAGAACAGCAGGTAGATCAGTCCTACTTCAATATACAGCGCCAGCGGCTCATGGGTGCGCGCTACAATTCGCTGTGTTACCATAAACATCTCCGTAACGGTGATATTGGCGGCAAGGGAAGTGTCCTTTACCATGGCAATCAGTGAGTTGGAAAGCGGCGGGAACGCGGTGCGCATCGCCTGCGGAAGAATAATTCTCCGCATGATCTGCAGATACGACATACCGACACAGTAACCGGCTTCAAGCTGTCCGGCCGGAACGGCTTCCAGGGCCGCACGCATCGTCTCGGCGCTGTAGGCGCCCTCATTCAGGGAAAAGACGAGAACTGCCGCCGGAAATGGATCAATCAGGATACCGGCGCGCGGAAGTCCGTAAAACACAACGAAAAGCTGGACCAGAAGCGGGGTTCCGCGGAAAATCCAGATATAAAAACGTGCAATCTGGCGAAGGCCTCTGATGTTCGCAAACTGTACCATAGCCATTGCCGTTGCGATCACAAGTGCAATGGAAAATGACATTACCGTAAGCGGAATCGTCACCTTAAGACCCGGCAGAAAGATTTTCCAGAAAGAATCCAGAAGAATATTCCATAATCTTTCGCTCATGAATAGATGTCCCCCTTATTTTACATTTTCCTGTTTAGGATATCACTTCAAGTCCGCTTCAAGTCAAGCGTTTTTTCTCTGCCCCGGCATCAGCCCTTTAAGCCGCGCGCCTGACGGTCCATGTCCTCTACAACGATGTCGTAGATCTCTCCTAACGTGGAGCAGTATTCCAGTACCTTCCACGGCTCGTTTGTGTGGAAATGGATCTTGATCAGCTCCTCATCGCCGACAGCGAGCAGGCAGTCGCCCTTGAAGTTTTCCGTAAAGTAATCGCGGATCTCATCCTCGTCCAGGTCCTCTCCCTCGATTAAAAGCTGTGTATCGTATTTAAATTCCAACATTGTTTTGTCCTCCTTTTTTGTCATGATCCGTTTTTTAGTCTACCACATTTCGAACAGATTTTCCACCTTCCCGCCGGACTTTTGGATACAAGAATCCCCGGAGAACACGTTTTTTCAAACGGCTCCGGGGACTCTTAATT
>CAVBNJ010000280.1:0-4124 GCA_963596755.1 bacterium | reverse complement strand
GCCGGCACCCATGGTGATCAGCATATCGTCTGCAGCAAGGTTCTCATTCAGGTAAGCTTCAATCTCTGCAAAGGACGGAAAGTATTCACATGGCGTTCCTTTTTTCACGATCCGCTCCTGAATATCTTTCGAGGAGATGCCGAGCGTATCGGTTTCTCTTGCCGCATAGATATCGGCGAGAATCACATGATCTGCCAGAGCCAGAGCATCGGCGAAATCGTCAAGCAGCGCTTTCGTTCTGGTGTAGGTATGCGGCTGGAAGACGCACCACAGTGTCTTATGCGCACAGTTGCCGGCAGCCTCCATCGTGGCACGGATTTCTGTCGGATGGTGCGCGTAGTCGTCGATGACTTTTGCTCCGTGATAGGTGCCTTTGTACTGGAAGCGGCGGTCGGTGCCGTGGAAGGTGGAAAAGCCTTCGTGGATCGCGTTCTCCGGCAGCTGCAGTTCATCCGCAAGTGCGATGGCAGCCAGTGCATTCGAAACGTTGTGGAGACCAGGAACCATCAGTGTATAGTGGCCGCGCAGCTCTCCGTGGCAGAGACAGTCAAACGACGGATGATCCAGCTCGTCGTATGTGATATTGGCAGCGGTGTAATCGGCAGCAGCCTGATTTTCCAGTGCATACGTTACGACTTTGCAGCCGAGGCCTTCGGTCACGTAATCGTATTTCGGCGTATCGGCATTGATGATCAGCATACCGTCGGCCGGGAGCAGGCGGGCAAACTCGCGGAAGGAGTGGCGGATGTCGTCGATATCCTTGAAGAAGTCGAGGTGATCCGCATCCATGTTGAGGATGATGCCGATTTTCGGGAAGAAGCTTAAGAAACTGTTGGTGTACTCGCATGCTTCCGTCAGGAATGTCTCGGAATGGCCGACACGGATATTTCCGCCGATGGACGGAAGAATACCGCCGACAGAGATCGTCGGGTCGCAGTCAGCTGCCATCAGGATATGGGAGAGCATGGAGGTTGTCGTTGTCTTTCCGTGGGTACCGGAGACAGCGATCGGTGTGTCGTAGTTGCGCATGATCTGTCCGAGCAGCTCGGCGCGGGTCAGCATCGGAATGCCGGCAGCTTTGGCAGCGGCGAACTCCGGGTTGTCCGGGTGAATGGCTGCGGTGTAAACGACAAGGTCGATGCCCGGAATGATATTTTCAGCCTTCTGGCCGTAGAAAACCTGCGCGCCGAGAGAAGTCAGATGGCGGGTCAGATCACTTTCCTTTGCATCGGAACCGGAAATCGTAAAGTTTTCTTTTAAAAGAATCTCAGCAAGGCCGCTCATGCTGATGCCGCCGATGCCGATAAAATGTATATGGATTGGTTTGCTGAAATCTACTTCGTACATGGTATCTCCTTCAATGTATCTTTTTCAATGGATTTTTCACTGAACTGGGGAAATTTTCTCAATTATAACTCAATTATAATAGGAAAGAACAGGAGAAAAACGAGAGCCGGTTCCCCGAAATCCGGCCGGGCCTGTTCTGCCTAATAGTATACACGTATTTGCGGAAAAAGTAAAAGAAAAAAAGCGCCGGAAAATAAAAATGAAATAAAAAACAATAGATAAGTATTATAAACCAGACCATATGCAAAACACGGTATTGCAGTATAAAACCGACAGAGTGTGACAAAAACTGGTAAAATTTCATGAATGCGCTGTCGAAAATTGTAGAAAATCATGATACGATTTTTGACACAAATAAAATGCATAGTCAAAAGTAATAAAATATAAGAAAAAAATCAAGAAAAATTGTAAAAATCATTCACAATGAACGAGAAGCGTGTTATAATTTTAGTTGTAGTTAGAAAAGAAGTGCGTGGATATGAAAAGCCAGGACCGACAGCGACTGATCTGGAGGCAGACAGGGATTAGAACCGTACATTCTTACAGTTACTGCAAATCTTAGATACGACAAGAGGTGATTGCATGATTAAGAAAGAGATGATAGCAATGCTGCTGGCAGGCGGCCAGGGAAGCCGTCTCGGTGTGCTCACGGAGAAAGTGGCAAAACCGGCAGTAGCATTTGGCGGAAAGTATCGAATCATCGACTTCCCGCTCAGTAATTGTATCAATTCAGGAATTGATACGGTAGGCGTACTGACCCAGTATCAGCCGCTGCGGCTGAACACCCATATCGGAATCGGCATTCCGTGGGATCTCGATAAAAACGAAGGCGGCGTAACCGTTCTGCCGCCATACGAAAAAAGTACAAACAGCGAATGGTATACAGGAACTGCAAATGCAATTTACCAGAACATGGCTTATATGGAAACATACAATCCAGAATATGTTCTGATTCTTTCCGGCGACCACATTTACAAGATGGATTACGAAGTGATGCTTGACTACCACAAGGCAAATCACGCAGACGTTACTATCGCATGTATGCCGGTACCGATCGAAGAAGCAAGCCGTTTCGGCGTCATGATCACAGACGGAAACGGAAGAATTACCGAATTTGAAGAAAAACCGGAGCACCCGAGAAGCAACCTCGCTTCCATGGGTATCTATATTTTCAGCTGGAAAGCGTTAAAAGAATCTCTGACCGCTCTGAAGGATCAGCCGAGCTGTGACTTCGGAAAACACATTCTGCCGTACTGCCGCGACAACGGAAAACGCCTGTTTGCGTACGAGTTCAACGGCTACTGGAAAGATGTCGGAACTCTTGGCTCCTACTGGGAAGCAAACATGGAGCTGATCGATATTATTCCGGAGTTCAACCTCTATGAAGAGTTCTGGAAAATCTATACCAAAGGCGATATCATCCGTCCGCAGTATGTTGCGGGGGACGCTGTCATCGACCGCTGTATCATCGGCGAGGGAGCCGAGATTTACGGTGAGGTACATAATTCCGTCATCGGCGCGGATGTGCGCATTGAAAAGGGCGTTGTCGTAAGAGATTCTATTATTATGCGCCACAGCAGAATTGGTGAGGGATCGCAGATCAACAAAGCCATCATCGCAGAGAGCGTTCAGGTCGGCAAAAATGTCGTGATGGGCGTCGGCGAAGAAGCACCGAACGTCTTAAAACCGAATATTTACGGATTCGGACTTGTGACCGTTGGAGAAAAAGCAGTCATTCCGGATGGCGTAACCATTGGAAAGAATGTCTGCATTTCCGGCGAAACTACCCCTGAGGATTACCCGGATGGCACCCTTCCGTCCGGCGGAGCAATTGTAGAAAAGGACGGTGAGTAATATGAGAGCATTGGGAATTATTCTTGCAGGCGGTAATAACAACAAAATGAGAGAACTGTCCAACAAAAGAGCCGTTGCGGCTATGCCGGTTGCCGGCAGCTTCCGAAGCATTGACTTCGCTCTGTCCAGCATGGCAAACTCTCATATTCAGAAAGTAGCTGTCCTGACACAGTACAACGCCAGATCCTTAAATGAGCATTTAAGCTCCTCCAAATGGTGGGATTTCGGAAGAAAACACGGCGGTCTGTTCGTATTTTCTCCGACCGTTACCGCAGACAACAGCTGGTGGTACCGCGGCACCGCAGACGCCATCAGTCAGAACCTGACCTGGCTGAAAAACAGCCATGAGCCGTACGTAGTCATCGCTTCCGGTGACGGCGTATACAAACTTGATTTCAACAAAGTGCTGGAATACCATATCGCAAAACGCGCTGACGTTACCGTGGTATGCACCGAGTCCAGAGAAGCAGATACCAGCCGTTTCGGTGTCCTGAAAATGAATGAGGACTGCCGCATCGAGGAGTTCGAGGAGAAACCGATGATCTCCAGCTCCAACGTGATCTCTACCGGTATCTATGTCATCCGCCGCCGCCAGCTCATCGAGATGATCGAGCGCAGCGCACAGGAAGACCGCTACGACTTTGTAAAAGACATCCTGATCCGCTACAAGAACCTGAAACGGATTTACGGATATAAAATCAATACGTACTGGAGCAACATTGCAACCGTAGATTCCTATTACAGAACCAATATGGATTTCCTGAAACCGGAAGTAAGAAATTACTTCTTCGATCAGTATCCAGGCATCTACTCCAAAATTGACGACCTTCCGCCGGCAAAATACAACCCGGGCTGCGTAGTGAAAAATTCCCTCGTATCCAGCGGCTGTATCATCAACGGACAGGTTGAGAACTCTGTTCTGT
>CAVBNJ010000279.1:0-4126 GCA_963596755.1 bacterium | reverse complement strand
CGGTCTGCATAATCAGTTCTTTGGACTGTACCACATTGACAAAGCCGACCGGAACGCCGATGATCAGCGCCGGTTTTATTTTTCCCTCACCAATCAGTTCATAAAGGCGAACCAGCGCCGTCGGTGCATTTCCAACAGCGATAATCAGCTTTTTGTCCAGCTCTGCCGCTTTTTCCATGCAGGCTGCCGCGCGGGTGCTTCCGGTTTCTTTTGCTCTTGCAGCGACATCTTCATCGGACATAAAGCAGAGCGCTTCGCCGCCATGGCGCGCAAGAACCTTTTTGTTGATGCCCGATCTTGCCATCTGTGTGTCCGTCACAATGCAGGCTCCCTCGCGGATCGCCTCGATGCCTTTTGCCACCGCATGCTCCGAAAAGCAGAGGTTATCTGCGTAATCAAAGTCTGCGCTCGTGTGAATGCAGCGTTTTACAACCAGTTCCTGGTCCTCCGGGAAGGTTCTGCCGTTTAATTCCTCTGTAATAATTTCAAAACTTCTCTTCTCAATCTCGTGCGGACTGACCTGCTCCAGTTCTATCTTCATCTTTATGCCCCTTCTTCCAGAATTTGATAAATCTTCTTCATGTCGAGATGCTCCCGCAGGGCATCTGCCAGGATGTCGTACTGTGTCTCTTTAAAGGTCTGATAATCCACGCCGTGAATCTGCTCCATGGCGATTCCTTTTTCTTTTGCCAGTGCCTCGATGATCCGCTCTGCGACTTCCTCTTTGTCGAAAACGCCGTGCACATACGTACCGTACACATTTCCTTTCTGCGCACCGTCCAGCTTGTCGGAATCCGCACGGTTCTGGTCATCGATGAACGTGAAAGCTTCTGTTCCCGCTTTCCGCACCGTTTCTCCCATATGGATTTCATATCCCTCGATTTTGGTTCCCTCGATACCGGCGAGAACACCTTCTGTCTTTCCAAAAGCGCCCTCTGCGCGGGTTCTCGTCTTTTCTCCGGCGAACACCGTATCCATCGGCAAAAGTCCCATACCTTTGATCGTTCCGCCGGCTTCGACATGCAGCGGGTCGCTTAACGTCTCTCCGAGCATCTGGAAACCGCCGCAGACACCGAAAATCACTTTTCCGGCTGCAGCCGCTTTCAGCACGGCCGCTTCCAGACCGTTCTGGCGCATCCAGAGCAGATCCTCCATCGTATTCTTTGTGCCCGGAAGAAGAATCATATCCGGATTTTTCAGCTCAGATACAGAGCTTACGTAGCGGAGTGATACACCTTCGATCCGCTCGAACGGATTGAAATCGGTAAAGTTTGAGATACGCGGAAGACGGATCACCGCAAGATCAATGAGACCGATCTCCTCTTTTCTAGTGAAACGTTCCGTCAGGCTGTCTTCGTCCTCCACTTCGATATGAAGATACGGCGCCACACCGACAACCGGGATATGCGTCTTTTCCTCGAGCATCACAACGCCCGGGTCCAGAATCGTTTTGTCTCCGCGGAATTTGTTGATAATCAGACCCTTGATGCGGTCGCGCTCATCCGGATCCAGAAGTTCTACCGTACCGTAAAGCTGTGCAAAAACACCGCCGCGGTCAATGTCTCCGACAAGAAGCACCGGTGCATCCACGAGCTTTGCCATTCCCATATTGACGATATCATCAGCTTTCAGGTTGATCTCCGCCGGACTTCCGGCACCCTCAATGACGATGATGTCATACTGTTCTTCCAGTGCATGATATGCTTTCATAATATCCGGAATCAGTTCTTTTTTATGGGAAAAGTATTCCCGTGCACTCATATTTCCCAGCACCTCACCGTTGACGATAACCTGAGAACCGGTATCGTTTGTCGGCTTCAACAGAATCGGATTCATCAGAACAGACGGTTCAATACCGGCCGCCTCTGCCTGCATGACCTGCGCACGGCCCATCTCAAGGCCTTCCCGCGTAATAAACGAGTTCAGTGCCATATTCTGTGATTTGAACGGAGCCACACGGTATCCGTCCTGATGAAAAATCCGGCATAAGCCCGCGGCAAGCAGACTCTTTCCCGCATTTGACATCGTTCCCTGTATCATAATTACTTTTGCCATGTTTTCCCCTCCTAAAACCACTGCAGAATCTGTGAAACGGCTTCTGTCAGGATCTGGTTTTCTTCGTGTGTGCGTACAGCCGCGCGGTAATATCCGTCGGTAAGGCCTGGATAGTTGGAGCAGTCGCGGATCAGAATGCCGCCTTTTTCCAGCCGTGCGGCAAGTCCTTTCGGTCCCTCAAAGAAGAGATAGTTCGCGCAGGAATCCCAGACGGTAAGGCCGGCTTTTTCCAGCTCTGCTTTCATCCAGACACGTTCTTTTCCAATCAGTTCCCGCGCTTCCCGGACGTAAGCATCTTCGTTCAGTGCGGCGAGCCCTGCCATCTGCGCCGGAATTGAAACATTCCACGACTGCATACTGTGGCTGATCCGATCCAGCAGGTATTCATCGCTGCAGAGAAGATAGCCAAGGCGCAGACCCGGCATCGCATAGATTTTGGTGAACGCGCGCAGGATCAGCAGATTCGGGTACTCGTCCAGTTTTCCCTGCATCGTCACCTTTTCCGGCTCCGGCAGAAACTCTACAAAACATTCGTCGAGTACCAGATAAATCTCATGCTCCCGGCATCTGTCCAGGATTTTAAGGAGCAGTTCCTGCGGAATCGTAAGGCCGGTCGGATTGTTCGGATTGCACAGAAAGACAAGATCCAGATCGTCGGTCAGATCATCGCAGAAATCTTCCTGCAGAAGAAATCCTTTTTCTTTCTGCAGCGGATACATACGGATAAAGCACCCGGATGCCGAAAGAGCGGCTTCATATTCCGCAAATCCCGGTGCCGCGATCAGCGCTTTTTTCGGCCGGATCGCCTGGGTCAGTGCAAAAATAAGCTCCGCGGCCCCATTTGCAAACAGAATGCTTTCTTCCGGAAGATGCTCCTTTTCCGCCAGTGCCCGGGTGAGTTCCCGGCACAGCGCATCGGGATACTGCTCGATGGATTCTGCACTTTTCCGCACCGCCTCTCTTACACTCTCCGGAGCCCCAAGAGGATTGACATTCACCGAAAAATCAACTCTGTATTTTTTCGAATAAATGTCGCCTCCATGTGGATTTTGTCTCATACTGTATGCCTTCCTTTCTTCTTTCCGTTGTGTTTCTTATATTCCTTTACAGGAACAGAAAAAGTGCGCGGATTCCCGCAAAAAATACGAGTCCCAGGAACGAGGTCAGATACATCAGACGGTTTGCCCGCTTAATATCCTCTGCCTCGACCGGACGGATATCGTCGCCGATCGTCGGTTTCTTTACGACTTTGCCGAAATAAACGGCATCTCCGGCAAGCTGAACCTCCAGTGCTCCTGCCATCACTGCTTCTGTCTGCGCCGAATTCGGGCTGGCGTGGCAGTAACGGTCACGTTTATAAATCTTTTCTGCATTTTTCCAATTCATTTTCTCACAGCCGGACGCAAGAATCATCAGCCATGCGCTGATCCGCGCCGGTATGTAATTGACGACGTCATCCAGCTTTGCAGCGCATCGTCCAAAATACAGATATTTGTCATTTTTGTAGCCCACCATGGAATCCATGGTATTGATGGATTTATACAGAAATCCAAGTGCCGGACCGCCGATTGCAAGAAACAGGAGCGGTGCAATGACACCGTCAGATGTATTCTCCGCGATTGTTTCGACGGCTGCTTTTGTCACGCCTGCTTCTGTCAGATTTTCGGTATCGCGTCCTACAATCATGGAGACTGCATAGCGTGCGCCCGGGAGATCATTCTCCTTTAATTTCTGATATACTTTCATGCTCTCATCTTTCAGACATTTCGTTGCCGGAATCTGCCAGCACCAGAGAACTTCCAGAAGAAAGCCGACGACTGGGTGAATTTTAAATGCCGCAAAGAGCAGAAGCGCCGGAACGCCGTATCCTGCCAGACAGACGAGTATTACAAGAAAGACTCCGCCGGTCAGCTCGCCTTTCTGCGTTTTCGGAAATACTTTCCGCAGCCATTTTTCCAGCAGGGCAATCAGATTTCCGATCACGCGGATCGGATGGTACAAAAAGGAGGGATCTCCAAGCAGCAGGTCCATTCCATAGCCCACAATCAAGGCCAGTAATGCTGTTTTCATC
>CAVBNJ010000278.1:0-4130 GCA_963596755.1 bacterium | reverse complement strand
CCGTCTGTATCAGACCGCATGGCCGGAGTACGACGAGGAGAAGACCGTAGAAGCAGTAGCCGAGATCGCTGTTCAGATCAACGGCAAAATGCGCGGAACCATCAAAATCGCCAAAGATGCAGATAAAGAGACCGCAATCGCCGCTGCAAAAGAGGCAGTTGCAGACAAACTGACCGGAAACATCGTAAAAGAAATCTATGTACCGGGAAGAATTGTTAATATCGTTCAGAAATAAGAGTAATCGCGTAAGCTTTAAGAAAGGAGGCTGATTCTTGGAAAAAGAGTCAGCCTCCTTTTGCGTAAATAGAAGGATCACACAGGGAGGGATATCAAATGGATCTTGAAAAAATCAAACAGGAAGCGTGTGCCGTGGCAGAAGAGCTGATTACGACGGCGCAGATGAAACCGGGACAGATTCTGGTGGTTGGCTGTTCTTCGAGTGAGATTCACAACAGTAAGCTTGGAACGGATTCGAGCCAGGAGATCGGGCAGGCGGTGTTTGAGGCACTGCATGCGTGCACGAAGGAGCATGGACTGTATCTGGCGGCACAGTGCTGTGAGCATCTGAACCGCGCGGTTGTATTGGAGCGTGCTACGGCAGAGAAGTACGGCTATGAGCCGGTCTGCGCGGTACCGTGGCTGCACGGGGGCGGATCGTTTGCGATGGCGGCGTATTATGGACTGGAGGACGCAGTCACGGTAGAACGCGTTCAGGCGCATGCGGGAATCGATATCGGCGATGTGCTGATCGGCATGCAGTTAAAAGCGGTAGTTGTTCCGGTCCGCGTATCACAGAAGACGATCGGCGATGCGCATGTTGTCTGCGCACGGACAAGACCGAAATATATCGGCGGAGAGCGGACACACTATACGGAAGACCCGGAGATGAGAAAATAAGAAATATTTGTTTGGGCAAAAGAAAAAATGCCGTACAGCCGGAAGAAAAACTTCCAGGGCTGTACGGCATTTTTGATGTTTGGTTTAAAGACTATTTTGCTTTTCTTGCTTCTTTTTTCCGCTGGAAGAAGATTTTCTGTTTGTGGCAGAATGCGGAGATAGAATCCACAAGAATACTTAAGTACCGCAGAACCGGCTCCGTTGCGACGGAGAAGACGATCAGCAGCATAATGCACTTCCGCGACATATCCGAGATGGCAAACAGCTGATTCAGATAGGTGCTGCAGAAGATAAAAGCAACGATCGAGCCGATCAGAATCAACCAGCGCATCCAGTTGAGCGGCTTGCTGATACGGTAAAGAATCATAAAGCCGACGATGGCGAGCAGCACCGTGGCGGCGGTGGAAATATCTTCGGAACCGACCGCGAATTCCTGGCCGAAGACGACGAGGGTTGCGACCATGATGAAATCCGTCAGAGCTGCGGGTAGTGCGCGCGTCAGAATATTCGTGATAAAGTGGCCTTCGATCCGGTTTTTATTCGGCATCAGCGAGAGCAGGAAGCCCGGGATACCGATGGTAAACATACTGATCAGGGAAATCTGGGACGGCTCGAGCGGATACGTCACCATCGAGATCAGCGAGAAGAGGGACAGCAGGAACGAGAAAATATTCTTTACCAGGAACAGCGTTCCCGAGCGCTGCAGATTGTTGACAACGCGGCGGCCTTCGAGCACAACGGAAGGCATCTTCGAGAAGTCGTTGTCGAGCAGGACAAGCTGTGCGGCCTGCGCGGCAGCATCGCTTCCGGAAGCCATCGCAACGGAGCAGTCGGCATCCTTTAAAGCGAGGACATCGTTGACACCGTCGCCCGTCATTGCAACGGTCTTGCCGTTTTTCTTTAACGCCTGGACAAACTGGCGTTTCTGATCCGGGGTGACACGGCCGAAGACGGTGTATTTGAGAATCGCCTCTTCCAGTGCTTCCGGTGTCTTCAACGTCGAAGCATCGATATAATCCTCCGCATGTGCAATGCCGGCCTGGCGGGCAACCTCGGATACGGTCACCGGGGTATCACCGGAGATGACCTTAACGCGGACGCCCTGATCTTCGAAATAGCGGAATGTTTCCGGCGCTTCTTTTCGGATCGGGTTGGAGAGAAGCACGTAGCCAAGCGGTGTGACGCGGCCGGAGAGTGCTTTTCCGTCCGGTACGGTGTCGGAAGCACCGAAGACAAGAAGACGGAAGCCCTTTGAAGTATACGTTTCAATCTCACTCTGATACTGTGCAAAATCATCGCGGAGTACGAACTCCGGTGCACCGAGCACGTAGGAGACATCCGAAAATGTCACACTGGAATATTTGAATTCCGAGGAGAACGAAGTCATCGAAACGGCGGTTCGGTTATTGCTGTCTGTGAAATATTCTTTCAGTGCCGCCATGGTAATGTTGTCGTTCGACATGGCAGATGCGAAATCGCCGACAGCAAGAGAAAGCTCTTCTTTCCGGGATGCGAGGGCGCTGTCATCGGATGCTGCATCGCTGATTGATCCGGAGCCGACTGGAATCAGATCCTGGACTTTCATATTCGTCTCAGTGATCGTTCCCGTCTTATCGACGCAGAGCACGTTGACGCGCGCCAGCGTCTCGATACATTTCATATCATGGACAAGAACCTTCTGCGAAGCCAGCCGCATAACGCTGACGGCAAGAGCAACGCTGGCGAGAAGGTAAAGACCCTCCGGGATCATGCCGAGCACGGCGGCGACCATGGAGGTGATGCTCTCGCGGAACGTCTCATGGGAAACGAAAAACTGCTGGCCAAAGAGCAGAAGACCGATCGGGATGATCAGGATGCCGACCATTTTGACGAGTTTGTCGAGCGAACGGATCATCTCGGACTGCTCGCCCTCTTTCATAGCCTTTGCCTCAAGGGTCAGGCGGGAAATATAGGAATCTTCGCCGACCTGGGTCAGACGGCTCTTGCAGCTTCCGGAGACGATAAAGCTTCCGGACATCAGCTCGTCGCCCGGGCGCTTGGTGATCTCGTCGGATTCACCGGTAAGGAGTGACTCGTTGACCTGTACCTCACCCTCGAGTACGACAGCGTCGGCGCAGATCTGTTTTCCGGCGGTAAAGACGACAATATCATCAAGCACGAGATCTTCTGCGGCGAGTGTCACCTCAGCCCCGTCCCGGATCGCGGTAGCTTTCGGCGCGTTCAGGACAGACAGCTTTTCGAGCGTCTTTTTCGCCTTGATCTCCTGGACAATACCAATCAGCGTGTTCGCGATGATGACCGGCAGAAACGTAAGATCCCGGAACGAACCGGCAAGGATCAGAAAGATTGCTATAATCAGAAAGATCAGGTTGAAATACGTACAGACGTTGCTCTTTACGATTTCGGCTGTTGTCTTGGACGGAGGTTCCACCGCGCGGTTGGTCCAGCCGTTCTCGCGGTACTCGGCGACCTGCTCGGCGGAAAGTCCTTCGGAAGGATCTGCCTCATAGCGCGTCGTCGGAACACGGCGGTGGATGATTTCGGGAATTGTTTTGTTCATAACAGTTACATTCCTCTCCGGCTGTCATTTTAAGCTATAAAAAAGAAGAGACAGCCTTGGTGTGGTTTTGCAAAAAAGATCCTTTTCTGGAATCTTTTTCCATACTAAGAAGTATACCATAGAGCATCGAAAAAGAAATGAAGGAAGTATTAAATTTTACGAAAAAAAGACTTTTCGCAAAACTTAAGTTGTATTAACGGTGCGAAAAGTCTTTTGTGTCACAATTTAATCCTGTACTTCCTGAATATTGCGGATATTCGGTTCCGCCATCATGGAGTAATTCGTGTAATAAACGACAAAGCCCGGCTTGCTTCCGTTCGGCTTGCGCAGATTTTTCTTTAACGTGTAGTCAATTTCCACTTTTGGTGCCTGTCTGCCTTTGGAATAATAAGCAGCGAGGGCTGCGGCCTCTTCGTAGACGGAATCCGGCAGCTCTTTGCCGTTTGTCTTTACGATGACATGGCTGCCTGGCTGTCCTTTCGCGTGGAACCACCAGTCGTTGCCGGAGGCAAACTTAAACGAAAGCTCTTCGTTCTGGAAGTTGTTTTTGCCGACATAGATATCGAATCCTTCCGCGGAGCGGTAGTGGAACGGATGGGACGTGATTTTCTGCTTTTTCCCTGCCGGTCCCTTGCGGCGGATGTAGCCGTACTGAATCAGCTCCTCTTTTAAC
>CAVBNJ010000277.1:0-4154 GCA_963596755.1 bacterium | reverse complement strand
TGCTTGTGCCGACGATCAGCGGGCTGTCCTTGCGGACCGCATACACCTCATCCGGGTGATCGCGGAACAGGATGCCGAGCGCATAAGAGCCTTCCATGCGGTGCATCACCTTTGTGATCGTTGCAAGCGGATCGCCATTATAATAGTAATCCAGCATATGGGCAATGACCTCGGTATCTGTCTCGGAAAGGAACTCATATCCTTTGGACATCAGTTTTTTCTTTAATTTCAGATAGTTCTCAATAATTCCATTGTGAACCACAACAATCGAGTGGTCTTTGTTAAAATGCGGATGCGCATTCAGATCGGAAGGCGCTCCATGGGTTGCCCATCTCGTATGACCGACTCCCACAGTACCCGGAAGGGTAGCTCCGTCCTGTGTCATTTCCTCAAGTACCTTCAGGCGGCCCATGGCTTTCTGCATCTGAATTTCTTTTCCGTCGTATACAGCGATTCCGGCGGAGTCATATCCGCGGTATTCCAGCTTTGACAATCCGTCCAGCAGTACCGGAGCGGCCTGGTGAGTTCCAATATATCCAACAATTCCACACATAGATTTGTCCTCCTAACAGCAAAAGGCGGCACCCTTATTCTATTTTCAGGTTATGCCGCCTCTTTATTTCTTGTTCTTTACACTTTTACCACGCCGCTCCGTTTGTTGTCAACCTTATGGAGCATTTCGTATTTACTTACAAAATCTTTTTATTTTTGTTTTTTACTTTCATCTATTATTTCTTACGCTTTTTCCGCTTCTTTCCGTGATACTCCCACCACGTTTTGTTCGAAGTGCACCAGCGGATCACGCCGTCCGGAAGACTCTGATAGCGCTTTCCGAGGAAGTAGCCCACATACTTGAATCCACTCTGGAAAAACAGTGTCACAAGCAGCCACGGTTTGTGAATCCTGCAGACATACGCCGCCGATTTTTTCACCATGCGGATGCCCTCGCCCTCAGACGGGTACGCATCGAAAATCTCCGGGTGCTGCGCCTGGGATACGCCGAGGTCAAAGTTCCGGTGAAGCTGTGCCATACAGCCGTAGTTATGGGAATGGATGACCTTCGCATCCGCCGCATAGGCAATCGCATAGCCTGCCTGCACGAGATGACCAGCATAGATCATATCCTCGTTAAACAGCGTGCTCTTCACAAAGCCGCCCAGCTCCTCGTACGTCTCTCGGTCATACATGGCACAGACATTGGAACAGAAAAATGTCTTGACGCCGAGCTTTGGAAGGTCTCCGGCGTCCTTGATATCGCTCTCCGCCGGGTAATTAAATCCTCTCGTAAACCGCTCGAGTGTGCGGCAGTCGTCCCGCGGAAGCTGCCGTGCATATGCCGCCTTCACGTGCGGCAGTGAAAATTTCTCCACCAGATGCTCCACGCACTCGCTGTCGTACGGCATGGCATCCTGGGTCATAAAAAGCAGAAGGTCCGCATCAGAGCTTTCTGCCATCGCCCTTCTCGTTCCGCCGTGATCGAACTCGCTTGGCTGGATGTGTTCCACCATAATCTTATCCGAAAGCTGCTCCCACGCCGGATTCCAGAACTTTCTCCCCGTATTCACCACCCGGATCGACCGGATCGGGTAAGTCTGTTCTAAAAGGCGGGGCAGAAGTTCTGCGAACTCCTGCCCTGGTTTATACGTTGGTATCATGACATCAACGGTATAGTATTTCATGTCTGGTTTTCTCCCTCGTATTTAGTCGCCTGCAATCACCGATTCTGCATCTGCACCAGGTCCCTGATCCAGTACATAATCGATCATATCTTCATCGTAACCGCTCTTTCTTGCAATGTAATCGCTGTACTCCGTAACAGCCGCGGACGGCTCATAGGAAAGATTCGGATACAGGTACTCATGCAGCTCTCTTACGTTGTGCTCCAGCGTAACCGGAATAACAACGTCCTCACCGAGTGCATTTACTACGTTCTCACCGTAGCAGAGCTGGAACGGATACGCATAGGAGGTTCCCATCGTATACGTTACCGCATGCATGCCGATCTGCAGAATTTCATTCTTGGAAAGGCTGGTGCTGACATTTCCCATTACTTTGTCCAGAATCTCCGGAATCTTGGTCGGATTCTGTTTCAGCTTCTGTACCATAAGGTTGATGACAATTCGCTGACGGCTTGTACGTTTTGCATCGTCGCCGCCGCCGTAACGGATTCGTGCATACGATACGGCAAGCGCACCGCTGACGTGGCGGACTTCGCTGTAATCATCTCCGAGGCTCTCGTCGTACGGAATTGCCTCGTACTCTACGCCCTGTGCTTCCGATACTTCTCTGTTATAGTTATTGGAGTGAATACACTCTGCATTTGTCATCTCGATATCAAGACCGCCCAGAACGTCAATCGCATCGGCGAGCGCTTTGAAGTTTACGGTAACATAATCGGTCAGCGCAAGGTCGAGATTTGTGTTCAGCATAGAAAGCATGCTCTCCGGGCCGCCGCGGTTGTAAGCAGAATTGGCCTTGTCAAACTCGTAATATTCGTCAGTATATTTCGCCATGTTCATCCAGGTATCACGCATAACGGAAACCATGCGGATTTCCTGTTTGTCATGATCGATACAGCAGAGGATAATCGTATCGCTGTTCATACTGTCTGCCAGCGCAGAGCCTTCGACACCTCTGGCATCGACGCCGACCAGTGCAATCGTCTGTGTACCCGTCATCTTGGAAAGTTCGGTATTTGCCTTTACCTCACTGTTGATCTGAATCTGGGAGCTGTCCAGCACATCCTGATTCATCTTGTCCATCGAACGGTTAACCCATGCGTAGACAAACAGAACACCGGAAAGGAGCAAAAGGACCGCGATCTCAATTCCGAATATAATCTTTCTTCTGCGCATTTTTTTATATCTTCTGCTGTTTTTGTAATTCTTCTTCGCCATGTTGTTTCCCCTTATCTTTTTAGTAAGCGTTTTTATTCACGAATCCTTTGAAAAAGGTCAGGAACAGGATTTTGAAATCGAGTCCCAGTGTCCAGTTTTCAATATAATACAGATCACAGTCAATACGCTTGCGGATGGAAGTATCCCCCCGGTATCCATTCACCTGCGCCCATCCCGTAAGACCGGGACGCACCTGATGTTTTACCATATAACGCGGGATCTCCTCCCGGAATTTTTCTACAAAGAAAGGTCGCTCCGGTCGTGGCCCGACCAGGCTCATGTCTCCTTTTAAAATATTGAAGAGCTGCGGAAGCTCATCAATGCTGGTATGACGCATGAATTTTCCGAATCCCGTCACACGCGGGTCATTCTTCACGGTCCATGCTTTCTTTTCTTTTTCCTCCGTCTGAACTTCCATCGAACGGAACTTGTACATTTCAAACGGCTTGTTGTGCAGTCCGACACGCGTCTGCCGGTAGATCAGCGGACCCGGCGAGGTCAGCTTGATCATGATGCACGAGAACAGCATCACCGGTGAGAACAGAACAATCGCCACCAGTGCGCCGAAAATATCTACAATTCGTTTCAGCATCGCGTTGAACGTGTTGGAAAGCGGCACGTAGCGGATGTTGACAACCGGAAGTCCCTGCAGGTCCTCCGTGTACGGCTTCGTCGGAATGATGTTGTGGTAATCCGGCACGAACTGTGTATGTACGCCGGATTTCTCACACATGGCAACGATCTCTTCCAGGCGGAAGTATTCGTTCAGGCCAAGGGTGATGGCAATTTCATCCAGTTTATTTTCCGGCAGAATGACCGACAGGTTGTTGATTCTTCCCAGAACCTTGACACCGCGGTACATCGTTCCCGCTTTGACATGATCATCGAGAATTCCGCGGACGACATACCCCCACTCCGGGTTCGCGATAATGCGGTCGATGTATTCCTCTGTCGCACGGCTGTAGCCAACCATCAGAATCTGTTTCTGATTGCGGCCGTGCTTCCACATATTGCTTAAGGCATAGTGGATCAGATTTCTCACGATCGTTTCCAGCGTTACGTTCAGTACAAAGAAGATACAGAGCATACCACGGGAAAAGTGAATCTGACGGACCATGTAAAGGCTTGCCAGCCAGACCAGAAATCCGACCGTGTTCGCTTTTAAAATATTCGCAAATTCCAGGCGTCTTCCCTGAAAACGCTTGGATGCGTAAAGGTTGAATGCATAGTAGAGCAGCAGATAGCCGGGTACGATAT
>CAVBNJ010000276.1:0-4158 GCA_963596755.1 bacterium | reverse complement strand
CGCCACAGAAGAAAGTTTTCTGCTACCGACGGCGAGCCGGGCGGAAAACGCAGATGCCATGGCGGAAACGGAGCAGATATTGTCCTGAAAGTACCGGAAGGAACGGTCATCATGGACGCTGCGAGCGGAAAAGTGATCGCGGATATGTCCGGTGAAAACCGCCGCCAGGTTGTATTAAAGGGCGGAAAAGGCGGAAACGGAAATATGCATTACGCAACTGCCACCATGCAGGTTCCGAAATATGCCCAGCCAGGCCAGCCGGCACAGGAACTGGAAGTAAGAATGGAACTGAAAGTCATCGCAGATGTCGGACTCGTTGGTTTCCCGAACGTTGGAAAATCGACCCTTCTTTCCCGTGTGACAAATGCAGAACCGAAAATTGCAAATTATCACTTCACCACGCTTTCCCCGAATCTCGGTGTCGTTGATCTCGAGGGATGCAGCGGTTTCGTTATCGCAGATATCCCGGGACTGATCGAAGGTGCATCCGAGGGAGTCGGCCTTGGCCATGAGTTCCTGCGCCACATCGAGAGAACCCGCGTCATGATCCACGTTGTGGATGTCGCTTCGACCGAGGGAAGAGATCCGGTGGACGATATCAACAAGATCAACAAAGAGCTGGAAGCTTACAATCCGGAGATCGCAAAACGTCCGCAGATCATCGCTGCCAATAAGACCGATGCCATCTATGTGGAAGAGGGAGAAGAAGATCCGGTAGAGCGTCTGAAAAAAGAGTTTGAGCCGAAAGGCATCCCGGTTTATCCGATTTCTGCCGTAAGCGGAAAAGGCTTAAAAGAACTTTTATATGCCGTACAGAAAAAACTTGATGAGCTTCCGAAAGAGCGTATGGTCTTCGAGCAGGAGTTCTTCCCGGAGGATATGCTTCTTGCAGAGAATCTGCCGTATACCGTCGAGCAGGACCCGGAGGACGAGCACCGCTTCATCATCGAGGGACCGAAGATCGAGAAAATGCTTGGTTACACCAATCTGGATTCCGAGAAGGGCTTTGCCTTCTTCCAGCGGTTCTTAAAAGATACCGGTATCTTGGACGAACTCGAGCAGGCGGGCATCCAGGAAGGCGATACCGTCAAGATGTATGGATTTGAATTTGATTATTATAAATAAAACGAACGAATAAAAACGAAGGAGGAGACGGAATGACCAGCAAGCAGAGAGCATACCTGAAAGGTCTTGCCATGACCATGGAGCCGATTCTGCAGGTAGGAAAAAGCAGCATCACGCCGGAGCATACCGCTGCTGTTGCAGAGGCACTTGAGGCGAGAGAGCTGATTAAAATCAACGTGCTGCAGAACTGCGTCGATGATCCAAGAGAGATCGCAGAAGTTCTGGCAGAGCGCACCAATTCCCAGGTGGTACAGGTGATCGGCAAGAAGATCGTGCTGTACAAAGAGGGCAAAAAAGAGAAAAAGAAAATTCAGCTTCCGAAATAATCCGCAGAAAACGAGACGCCGGAACCGGAGCATACCGCTGCTGTTCCGGCGTTTTTTGAGGGAAACGTATGGAAAAAACAAACAGAAAAGTTGGCATTATGGGAGGAACTTTCGATCCCATTCATATCGGTCATCTGATTCTTGGCGAGGCAGCGTACGAACAGTTCGGGCTCGATGAGGTCTGGTTCCTGCCGGCCGGAAATCCGCCGCACAAGCAGAACCGCGCGGGAAGGGCAAACGATGCACAGCGTGTTGAGATGGTGCGCCGTGCCATTGCATCCAATCCGCACTTTTTACTCTGCACCAAGGAGATGGAGGACCAGGGTTATACCTACAGCTATCGGACGCTTGAGACGATGCGCGAGGAAAATCCGGGAACAGAATTCTATTTTATCATCGGAGCAGATTCCCTGTTCTATTTTGATGAGTGGAAAAATCCGGAACGGATCTGCGCTGCGGCCAAGATTCTGGTAGCAACCAGGGATCATGCGAAAGAGGAAGAGCTTCTGGCCTGTATGGAACGAAATGCAGAAAAACTTCACGGCACCTTTCTGAAACTGGATACGCCGAATCTGGATGTTTCTTCCCACGAACTGCGGGAATGGATCCGGGAAGGGAAATCCGTGAAATATTATCTTCCGGATTCCGTGGTTTCCTACATTCAGGAGCAGAAGATCTATAAGGATTAGAGGAAAAGCAGGATGGAACAGTACGATTTATGGAAACTGGACAAAAAACTCCAGAAAGAAGTCGATGAAGACCGGTATCATCATACCTTAGGTGTCATGTTTACTGCGGCATCGATGGCGATGGTGTGGGGCGAGGATCTTGAGAAAGCCCGTGTGGCGGGACTGCTTCACGACTGTGCAAAATGCATTCCGAACAAGAAAAAAATCACCATGTGTGAGAAAAACAAGATTGAAATCACGGAGTTTGAGCGGAACAATCCGTTTCTGATCCATGCAAAACTCGGTGCATTTCTGGCAAAAGACAAATACAAGGTCGATGATCCGGATATTTTAAGTGCCATCACCTGGCATACGACGGGAAAAGAAGATATGACGCTGCTGGAGAAGATCATCTATATCGCAGATTATATCGAGCCGGCACGAAATAAGGCACCGCATCTTGCGCGCCTTCGGAAACTGGCATTCACGGATATCGACGAATGTATGTATGAAATTTTAAAAGACAGTATGGCGTATCTGTCGGAAAACCCAAAGACGATGGACCCGATGACGGAGCAGGCGTATCACTTTTATGAAGCACTGCACCGGGAACGGACGGCAAAGGAGGAAGGAAACAATGAGTGAAGCAAAGCAGACTGCAAAACTTGCACTGGAAGCACTGGAAGATAAAAAAGCAATGGATGTCCGCATTCTGGACATTACCCATGTTTCTACTCTGGCAGATTATTTTATGATCGCCAGCGGAAGCAACCGCAACCAGGTACAGGCGATGGCTGACAACGTAGAAGAGGTACTCGGAAAAGCCGGTGTACACCCGAAACAGATCGAAGGCTATCAGACCGCAAACTGGATTCTGATGGACTACGGCGATGTTGTCATCCACATCTTTGATGAGGAGAACCGCCTGTTCTACGATCTGGAGAGAATCTGGAGAGACGGTAAAGTCGTAGAAAAAGAAGAGATTATGTAAAGAATATGTACAGAAGTAACTAGCATTTTTCTATAATTTGTAAAAACAATTATTCTGTAGCAAACCAACCAACAAAACGAAGCGTATTACTGGCAAAACCGGTGATACGCTTTTTTAATGGAGGCAAAATGAAAAATTTAAAGCTAAAATCTACCTGAAAAACAAAAAAGAATTAAATGAATACCTAAAAAATCTCGTAAAAATAAAGAAAAACCCTACTTTAGAAGATGTGAAATTTTCATTCAGGTGGGGGAACAGTCCCTTGTGACCAATAACTACCATTCTAAATACTCACCTATGGCGGTAGGCTGTATATATAGTATAAGGGCTGAACGAGAATAAGACAACAATAATAGTGCTTTCACACTTCATAGCAACAAAATCTAAATAAAATTTGGATTTTATTTAGACTACTAATCGTCTGAAACAAGCAAATATTGCTTAAAACAGAGGATAACGATTTTTACGAAAAACAGAAAAATCATGTTTGCGAAAGGATAGAATAAGGCGCAGAAAGTCGGAAACCGCGAAAAAAGGCAGGTTCCGATTTTCTGCGCTTTTTCTGGCATTTTGAATACAAAGAAAAAGGGGGACATGATGCGATGAAAAAAATAGAAAGCGGATCGCTTGCCGTGATGCTCGACGAAGAGACACTTGGGATGCGAATCGAAAAAGACGGCATTGTCTGGAATACAGATCCGTCAGACATGCCGGAGCTGATTTTTGAGGAGGGAACGTATCGTTTTCTGGATGCGGAGGAAATTTCCCATGAAGTATATTCATCCGGCGTAGGCTGTGGAATCCGGAGCCGTTATGCTGGGATTGCGGGAACGCCGTACGCATTTGAAACACTGATCTGGATCGAGCAGGCAGACGAGACGCTCTGGATGGAATGGATTCCGCTCTGTGAGGACGGGCTTCATCCGAAAAAAGTGCTCTGGCCGGCGGCAATGGAGTTTCAATGCGGCCGCGCAGACTGGTATACGCTTCTTACCGAGGGGCAGGGACTTCTGATTCCGAACACATGGGAAACGGAGCTTGGAAAGCT
>CAVBNJ010000275.1:0-4184 GCA_963596755.1 bacterium | reverse complement strand
GTAGATGACCATGTTGTATCCGGTGGATTTCCACAGATACATGAAGATCAGGATTGCCGGCCATACACCAGCGGTCATGTACCACTGAATCGGCTCTTTGCCTGCGTTTCTCAGCATGCTGTTGATCAGACCGTTGTCCTGGTTCAGGAATGCATCCAGGAAGTAGGAAGCTACAACCCATGACATGAAGTATGGGAAGAACATCATCGTCTGATATACTTTCGATGCTCTCTTGTTGTGCAGCAGGCTGATCATGATTGCCAGTCCTACGGAGAAGATCATACCCAGTACAATGAATGCCAGGTTATACAGGATCGTGTTTCGCAGGATGACGAACAGATCGTTTGATTTAATCAGGAACGAAAAGTTTTTGAATCCAGCCCAGTCACTGTGGATCAGGTTGTAGATGAAGCTCTTTCCACCAGTGATTTTGTAGTTCTTGAACGCAATCACCAGACCGAACATAGGCAGGAAACAGAACAGGATATACCAGACTGTGGTAGGCAGCGCCATGACGGTCAGCTCGGTGTCATTCTTGGTCCAGCGGGCTTTTTTCTTTTTGCTTGGTTTACTCAAGATTTTTCCTCCTTCTCCCGATTTCTCGGGCTTATCACTTTATCCGTTTACTTTCTGAACGGAATCCCGGTAAATAATCTTTCCGGGGATGCGGTATACCTCACCGCCCTGTTTTTTCGGCTCATTCATATGTTTGATCATACGTTTCGCCGCGAGGCGTGCAATCGCATCGGTGTCAACCGCAACCGTGGTAAGCGGCGGACTGCACAGCTGTGCATAGATAGAATCATCAAAACCGGTCACGGAAACATCTTCCGGTACGCGGATTCCACGCTCTTTTAAGGTCTTCACCAGTCGAAATGCTGTCTCATCACAGTTGCATACGAAAGCGGTCGGAAGTTCTTCCGGCAGCGGAATTGCAATTGCAACACCGTCTTCGCTTCGGTCCGGGATGATCCATTTCTCTTCCGGGCGAATTCCTTCTTCCAGCATTCTTCGAAGGTATCCAAGATATCGGTCGGAAATACTTGTGGTGCTTCCCACCGTTCCGACAAAACCGATGTTCCGATGACCCTGCTGGATCAGATAATTGGTCAGCTCGTAGGAGCTGTAAATATTCTCTGTAATGACGGAATCCGATTTATGTGTCCGGTCGTAAATGTCCACGTACACCTTCGGGAGGTCGATCTGTGTAATCTGCTCCCGGACTCCGTTGTCGAGAATTCCAAGAAAGATCAGGCCGTCGAACAGCCCGCGGGTCTGTATGGTATTCATGTCCGATGGAAGTGTTGCCATCGTCGGTGAAATCATGATACTCGAGCAGGAAGCTTTCTGCAGTTCGTAAATGATCCGCTCATACATCGCCATATAAAATTTTCCTTCGTCTCCGGAGCTGAACCGCGGACTCATGATGATGCCCACTTTTTTGCTCTTTCGTTTTCCGTAGTCTGGAAGGACGTATCCGGATTCTCTTGCAAGTGCAAAAATCTTTTCTTTCAGTTCTTCTCCCACGCCGTCTTTTCCGTTCAGCGCTTTGGAAACTGTTACTTTACTAATGCCCAGCTTATCCGCCAGGTCCTGCATGGATACCGTTTTTCTCTCTGCCATGTTACCAACAGCCTCTCTATTTGTTTCTTAACTTGTAGTTAGATGTTACCATCGTTTCCCTGGAATGTCAATAGTTTTTTCGTTATTTTGTATAGCAGTTTTCTGTTTAGTGTGTATAATTTGTATAGATCGAAGAGGGTACCTTTCGCTTCTTCCGTTTTTTTCTGTAAGAAACCGGCGTTTTTATGTTAAGTCACTTAACATTTTAACGTTAACATATCACTTTTCCTGGCATTTTCCATTTTCACCAAAAAGAACCGCCGGAAGTCTGACTTTTCCGTCTTATTGTCAGACTTCCGGCGGCAACTGCTGTTTCGTTGTTATTTTGTTGTTTTTGCTGTTATTCTACAATCATCACATACGGATCAAACGTTTTTTCCTTCAGTTCGTCCATCGCTTTCTCCGGATCCGTCTCGCTGCTCAGCCACAGCGTGTACTGAAATTCTCCGAAACCGGACAGATCCATCTTGAAGTTTGTCTCCCATTTATTGTTCATCACCCAGGAGTAAACCGGGCGCTGGTTGTTTTCCTCTTTTCCGTCGCACAGTACAATCGGATGATGCTTCATCTCGCCCATATAGACAAGCGGCGTGTCGTGTGCGGCAATCAGCGCTCCGCCCTCCGGTGATGTGTAGGCGATTCCGTCATCCGACATGTAGTATTCCATACACGTTCCCGGAATCTGATCCATGCCTGGGCGGAACGCTTCGGTTCCTTTGCGCAGATACAGGCTGCTGTTATCAAAGTTCAGGCTCAGCGGCAGGAACACATTCTCTTCATCCATGGTGATCGTCTTTCCAAGGCGCATCGTAAAGTCAATTCTCGGCAGCTCTTCATAGAATTTCAGAATCATCTCGGTATGAATGCTTCCCGGCATGGTGTACTGCAGGCGCAGCATCGTAAACACCGGTCCGCGCTCTTCTACGACAATGTCTTCCAGTTTCGCGCAGTACAGTTTCGCATGCGCTCCGCGGATGTTTCGTCCCATCAGACTGCGCTCCGCATATTCCTGGCATGGATAGCCGTGATCCTTGAGTTCTGTCACCTGATACATCGGCGTAAAGAACGGTGCTTCACCTTTGCCGAGAAGTTCTTTTCCGGTTCTCTTATCAATCAGCGACTGGATTCCCTCCTGTGCGCGGTACGACAGACGGAAATATTTGTTCTCATAATAATAAGGAAGATGATACGTCTCCGCATCGTAATCATTCACAATATCGCGCACACGCTCGGCTCCCATGTAGCACTGGCGGGTGTTCATTTTTACCGGAACGGCTTCTTTTCTGGCATAAGTGTACTCTTTCGTTTCGCCCGGACGGAAGGTATCGACAAACGAGATTCTTCGGCCGCGCGGATGCTCGGAAACCTGGCAGGTCAGTACGTTTCCTTCGCTGTCCCGCACCTCGGCATCCGGCATATTCAGGGTTTCGATGTAAAATTCAACTGCCTGCGGTCCCTCTGTTTTTGCTGTCGGATAAACACGAATTTTTCCGCTCGTATTATAATAGCGAAGAAGATCACCTTTTTCTTTCATGATGCGGTTCATGATTTTTGCCGATGCTTCATGCGCCTTGGATGCATAACTGTTTTTGCGGATATCCAGATTCAGAACCATCGTATCATACGGGTTCGTGATCGTTGAGGAATGACCCCAGGTATGCTCGGCATACAGCATCAGATTGTCCTGCGCCGTTCTCCACAGTTCCGGATATTTTTCGCCTGCTTTCTCATCGAGACGTTCACACAGGTGATATTTATGCTGTGCTTCTTTATAATGTTTCACGGCATACGGCGTACTTCCCACACCGTCAGCCCACCAGTCAGTCAGATCACCGTGGTAAACCGGCGCGTCAGCGAGCTCGTCTTTGATGGCTGCATACAGCTCCTGCAGCGAAACCATGCGGATCTCGGTTTCGTTACCATACTTTTTATTGTACGCCTGAATGTTTTCCAGAATATCACCAGCCGGCGGCGCATTGTCGCTGAAGACACCCGATACGGATGTGATGATGAAATTATATTTGTATCCCTGCTCCTCGCACTCATTCAGATAATTCACGAGATTCGTATGCAGCTTCTCGACCGGCTCTTCCAGATCTCCTGCTTTTCCAGTGTACATCTTCTGCATATAGGAGTTGTTTGCCTCCGGCTTTAAGCCGAGCACATTTCCAAGATTGTAGTGCTCACCGTTCCATACCAGCAGACGCTCGCCCTTTGCATTTTCCCAGAAGTACGGAGTCTGGTTCTGATACAGCGGGTACATGCCATGATGGCAGTGAATGTTGGTAAACAGAAATTCCACGCCATTGTTCAGAAGTGCATCGCGATATCCCATGGAGATACCGTTGATATCGGCAATCATGGATGTTTTCATCGGAACGTGATGCGCATCGAAATATGCTTTCCATTCTGCCAGACGATCATTGGCCACCTCATTATCCAGCAGATCGTTGAAGTTCAGATAGTTTGCAGAAAGACCGATCTTTCCAGCAGCCGCCAGCTCACAGAATTCTTTCTTTTCCTCTTCGGCTGCTTCCTTCCAGAACTCCTCCACGCAGAAC
>CAVBNJ010000274.1:0-4197 GCA_963596755.1 bacterium | reverse complement strand
GAAGTATATGAAGCAGAGTATCCGTTATCAGACAATTTTTGGAGCCTGCGTGATGAATTTGTACAAAAAGGAGCAGGACAAGAGAAGCCGGGAACAGAAAAATAAAGAAAAACGCAAAGAAAAAGAGCTGTTTGAGATGATCGATGATTATGTAGAACAGGCATAAAAAGAGAGAAGGAGGGTATGTCATGGTAAAATTATATGATACAGGCGCTTATCTGGTGAATGGAACAACGCTTGTACCGGAGGCAGAAGCTGCCAAAGTGGACGCTATGACGGGAAAGAAGGTCACAAAAGAAGAAGCAAGAAAGGGAACCATTGCCTATGGCATCATGGAGGCACATAATACATCAGGGAATATGCAGAACCTGAAACTGAAATTTGATGCAATGACATCTCATGATATTACCTTTGTAGGCATCATTCAGACGGCAAAAGCGTCCGGGATGGAAAAATTTCCGATTCCGTATGTACTGACCAACTGCCATAATTCCCTGTGTGCTGTCGGCGGAACCATCAATGAAGACGATCATGTATTTGGCCTTTCCGCGGCAAAGAAGTACGGCGGCATCTACGTTCCGCCGCACATCGCAGTCATTCATCAGTTTATGCGGGAAATGTATGCCGGATGCGGAAAAATGATTCTCGGATCGGACTCGCATACCAGATACGGTGCGATGGGAACGATGGCCATCGGCGAAGGCGGCGGAGAGCTGGTAAAACAGCTTCTCTGCGATACGTACGATGTTGCATGTCCGCAGGTCATTGCCATTTATCTGGAAGGAAAGCCGAACCCATGGGTTGGACCGCAGGATATTGCGCTTGCGATCATCGGTGCGGTATTTAAAAACGGCTATGTAAAAAATAAAGTGATGGAGTTTGTGGGACCTGGCGTATCTTCCATGACGACGGATTTCCGAAACGGAATCGATGTGATGACAACGGAGACGACCTGCCTTTCTTCGATCTGGCGAACAGATGAGGATACCAGAAACTTCCTGAAACTGCACGGAAGAGAAGCAGATTACAAGGAGCTGAATCCGGCAGATGTGGCATACTATGACGGTGTTGTTTCTGTAGATTTAAGCACGGTAAAACCAATGATTGCCCTTCCGTTCCACCCAAGCAACACATACGAAATTGATGAGCTGAACGCAAACTTGAAAGATATCCTTTCCGATGTAGAGAAAGAAGCACAGAAGATTTCGCAGGGAAAAGCACAGCTTCATCTGGTGGACAAAGTAACGGAAAAAGGACTGCAGGTCCAGCAGGCCGTGATTGCAGGCTGCGCCGGCGGCAACTATACGAACGTTGTGGAGGCGGCACACGCACTGAAAGGAAAAGACATCGGAAACGATACGTTCAGTCTGGCGGTCTATCCATCCTCCCAGCCTGTCTTTATCAATCTGACACGGCAGGGCTATATCACAGACCTGATGGAGGCGGGAGCGATCATCCGCACCGCTTTCTGCGGACCGTGCTTTGGAGCAGGAGATACGCCGTGCAATGATGGCTTAAGCATCCGCCACACGACCAGAAACTTCCCGAACCGTGAGGGAAGCAAGCCGGGAAACGGACAGATGGCGGCGGTAGCACTGATGGATGCCCGCTCGATTGCAGCGACTGCGGCAAACGGAGGAATCCTGACTTCTGCGGAAACCATGGACTGCTGGGGTGATGTACCGGAATACAGTTTTGATTCGTCGGTATATGATAAGAGAGTCTATTACGGCTACCAGAAAGGGGATCAGGAGAAAGCGCTCATTTATGGCCCGAATATCAAAGACTGGCCGGCTATGAGTCCTTTAACAGAAAATATTCTGCTCAAAGTCTGCTCGAAGATTCTGGACCCGGTAACGACAACCGATGAACTGATTCCATCCGGCGAAACGTCTTCCTACCGTTCCAACCCGCTCGGACTGGCAGAGTTTACCTTGTCGAGACGCGATCCGGAATACGTGGGACGATCCAAAGAAGTTGATCGGCTGGAAAAAGCAAGATGCGCAGGTCAAAATGTGCTGGAAGCAGAACCGCAGTTAAAGGAAGTGTTCGAACAGATCCGGCAGCTTCCGGGTCAGGAAGAGATTCAGCCGCAGGAGACGGAAATCGGCAGCATGATCTATGCCGTGAAACCGGGAGACGGTTCCGCCAGAGAACAGGCGGCAAGCTGTCAGAGAGTCATCGGCGGCCTTGCCAATATTACCAGGGAATATGCGACCAAACGTTACCGCTCCAACGTCATGAACTGGGGAATGATCCCGTTCCAGATGAAAGAAGAACCGGAATTTGAAGTGGGAGACTATATTTTTGTTCCGGCTATCCGAAGCGCACTGGATGGGGATATGAAAGAAATCAAAGCCTATGTACTCGGCGGCAATCCAAAAGAACTGTCCCTGTATATTGCTGATATGACAGAAAATGAAAAGAACATTGTAAAAGCGGGATGCCTGATTAATTTTAACAAAAACAGATAAAAACAGGAAAATGCAAAAGGGAAATCCGGGGAAACAAAAATCCTTCGGGTTTCCTTTTTTTACGTTTTCCAATGGTTGTATCCCATCCATTTCTGTGGTATGATGAAAGGCAGGATCTTTTTTCGGAAAGAAAAAATGGAGGAAGAAACATGAAAAATGCAAAGATTTATGTTGATTTTATAACAGAAAAGCTGAAAAAACTGCTCTCCATTGACAGCCCGACCGGTTACACGAAAGATGCGGTTGCATGGCTGAAAGCAGAGTATGAAACCATGGGCTATGAGCCGGTGATCACCACAAAGGGAGGTCTTCTCGTACCGCTTGCCAAAGGCTGCGAGGGCAACGGAGGTGTCCTTGTGGAGACGCATACGGATACGCTCGGCGGCATGGTAGCGGAGGTAAAGGCAAACGGCCGTCTTCGTCTGACTGCACTTGGCGGCATGAACCCGAACAATGCAGAGACCGAAAACTGCGTTGTCATCACAAGAGACGGAAAACGGTACGAGGGCTGTTTCCAGATGAATAACCCGTCGATCCATGTCAACGGTTCCTACGACCAGCAGGACCGCACATATGACAATATGGAAGTCGTTCTGGACGAGATGGTCTTTTCCAAAGAAGAGACAAAAGCGCTCGGCATCGAGACCGGCGATATTGTCTGCTTTGAGACGAGAACCCGCATCACCGAGAAGGGCTATATCAAGAGCCGTTTCCTCGACGATAAACTGAGTGTTGCGATTCTGCTCGGCTATGCGAAGTATTTAAAAGAAGAGAATATAACACCGTCCCGCCCGATTTATCAGCACATCACCGTATACGAAGAGGTCGGCCACGGCGGATCTGCTTCCGTGCCGGAGGGCGTAACGGATATTCTTTCTGTTGATATGGGTTGTGTCGGCGACGGACTGGAGTGTAAAGAGCACCAGGTATCTATCTGTGTCAAGGACAGCGGCGGCCCTTACAGCTACGACTTTACCGGAGAACTGATTGCGGCAGCAAAAGCAAACGGCATCGATTACGCAGCGGATGTTTACCCGCATTACGGTTCTGACGTAGAGGCAACGCTCCGCGGCGGTGCCGATGCACGCCACGCCCTGATTGGCGCCGGTGTTTACGCGTCCCACGGATACGAGAGAAGCCATGTGGACGGCGTGAAGAATACGCTGGAGTTACTGGCAGCGTACCTGGACCAGTAAAATAAAAACAAGTGAGGAATGAATGAGAAAATTAGCATTACCAGAAGAAGTGCTGCTTCAGATTGAGCAGCCTGCGCGATATATTGGAAATGAGTTTAACAGTGTAGTAAAAGACAAAGAGAAAGTAGCCCTGCGCGGCGCTTTCCTGTTCCCGGATGTGTATGAAATCGGCATGTCCCACCTTGGCATTCAGATTCTGTACGATATGTTCAACAAACGCGAGGACATGTGGTGCGAACGTGTCTACTCCCCGTGGCCGGATCTGGACCGCGTGATGCGCGAGCAGAACATCCCTCTTTTCGGTCTGGAATCCCAGGAGCCGGTGAAAAACGAGGATTTCCTGTTCATCACCCTGCAGTATGAGATGTGCTATACGAACGTTCTGCAGGCACTCGACCTTGCCGGAATCCCGCTGCATGCGACAGAGCGTACGGAAGAGGATCCGATCGTCATCGGCGGCGGCCCGTGTACGTACAACCCGGAGCCGATTGCCCCGTTCTTCGATCTGTTCTATATCGGAGAGGGAG
>CAVBNJ010000273.1:0-4203 GCA_963596755.1 bacterium | reverse complement strand
GAACAACGAGTCAGGAAGTACCGGCAAGCGGAACCGGAGTCATTGTCGGACAGAACGACGATGAACTTCTGATTGCAACAAACAATCACGTTGTCAGCGGTGCAACCTCTCTTTCTGTCAGCTTCATCGATGATGAAACAGTAGAAGGCCAGATCAAAGGTACCGATGCAGACAACGACCTTGCCGTTGTAGCTGTTAAACTTTCCGACATCAAAGACGAGACAAAGAGCCAGATCAAGATTGCTGTTATGGGAAATTCAGATGATCTTGAGGTCGGTGATCAGGTGGTTGCCATCGGAAATGCACTGGGAACCGGCCAGTCTCTGACAAGCGGCTATGTAAGCGCCAAAGACCGTACCATTTCCAGTCAGGATGAGTCGACCGGTGAGACAATCACCTCCGAAGGACTGATTCAGACCGATGCAGCCATCAACCCTGGAAACAGCGGCGGTGCACTCTTAAACATGAACGGCGAGCTGATCGGTATCAACGAAGCAAAATACAGTTCCACACAGGTCGAGGGCATGGGCTTTGCGATTCCGATTTCCAAGGCAGAACCGATCCTGCAGAACCTGATGAACCTGACCACAAGATATAAAGTAAGCGATGACGAGGCAGCTTATATCGGCATCAACATGGCCGATGTCAGCTCAGATATTTCCCAGAGCTACGGCATCCCGACCGGCGTATGCATCATGAGCGTTGTAGACGGCAGCCCGGCAGCAGATGCAGGCTTCAAGAAAGGCGATGTTATCACCGCATTCGACGGAAGAAGCGTAACGAATGCCAAAGGCCTGAAAGAGACTCTGACCTATTATGCATCTGGTGAGACCGTAGATGTTACCGTACAGCGTGCAGACAACGGTGAGTACAAGGAAGTGACCCTGACGCTGACCCTCGGATCCGCAGCAGATATGCCGCAGACAAGCGAAAACAGCAGCGGAACGACAAACGGAAATAACGGAAACAGCGGCAGCACCGACGGAAGCGACCAGAATAATATTCAGAATCCATTTGGAAACAGATAAAAGAAAAAAGAATGATTGAGAAAGAAAAGACGGATCGTCCCGGAGATAAAAACTCCGGGAGGTTCGTCTTTTTTCTGCACTTTTAGACAAAATTATTTGAATTTGTAAAATTCTTAAAAAAGTTGGTAATTTTTAAGAAAGTTTTTACTTGTGACCCTATGGCTTTTGGGCTATAATCAAGCTAGATCTAAGCTATCTATTACAGAAAGGAATTTGAAACGATATGTCAGAAGATAAAGACAGAGTGGACGGAACCACGGACGAGACGAAAGTGGAAAACAGCAGCTCTGACCAACATAAAGAAGATACTTACGAAAAAGTCTGCTTCATGTGCCGCAGACCGGAAAGCAAAGCCGGAAAGATGATTACCCTTCCGGGAAACATCAATATCTGCCCGGACTGCATGCAGAAGAGCTTTGACACCATGAATCAGAACCCGGGCCAGATCAACGAGATGATGAATAATATGAACAATATGCCGAACATCGGCATGTTCGATCTCTCCGGACTCTCCAACCAGATTCCGAACCGGCAGCGGGTAAAGAAAAAAGAAGAAAAGAAGAAAACAAAAGAATTTTCCATCAAGGACATTCCGCCGCCGCACCGGATCAAGGCGATGCTCGATGAATACGTCATCGGTCAGGACCGCGCGAAGAAAGTCATGTCGGTTGCCGTTTACAACCATTACAAACGTGTCTTTGCACCGCAGGACGGAAATGTAGAGATTGAAAAATCCAACATGCTGATGATCGGACCGACCGGTTCCGGAAAAACGTATCTGGTGCAGACGCTGGCACGCCTCCTCGATGTGCCGCTTGCCATCACAGACGCGACTTCCCTTACCGAGGCGGGTTATATCGGCGATGACATCGAGAGCGTGGTATCGAAACTTCTGGCGGCTGCAGACAACGATGTGGAGCGCGCAGAGCACGGTATCATTTTCATCGATGAGATCGACAAGATTGCGAAGAAGAAAAATACAAATCAGAGAGATGTCAGCGGCGAGGCTGTACAACAAGGCATGCTGAAACTTCTCGAGGGAAGTGATATTGAGGTTCCGGTGGGTGCCAACAGCAAAAATGCGATGGTTCCGCTGGAGACTGTGAATACAAGAAATATTCTTTTCATCTGCGGCGGTGCCTTCCCGGATCTGACCGACATCATCAAGGAGCGTCTGAACAAGACGGCATCCATCGGTTTCCAAGCAGATCTGAAGGACAAGTACGACGGGGATAAGAACCTGCTGTCCCAGGTGACATTAGAAGACCTTCGAACCTTTGGTATGGTGCCGGAGTTCCTTGGCCGTCTGCCGATCGTATTCACGCTGGAGAGCCTCACGGAGGATATGCTGGTCGAGATCTTAAAGGAGCCGAAAAACGCGATCCTGAAGCAGTATAAGAGACTGCTGGAGCTCGACGAGGTAAAACTGGAATTTGACGACGACGCGCTGCGTTCTATTGCGAGAAAAGCGCTGGAAAAAGATACCGGTGCAAGAGCACTCCGCTCGATCATTGAGGATTTCATGCTGGATATCATGTATGAGATTCCAAAAGACAGCAGCATCGGAGAGGTCATCATCACAAAAGATTATATCGAGAAGACCGGCGGACCGAAGATTCTCCTGCGCGGTCAGGAAGTTCCGAGATTAGAGGGCTGATCCATTTTAGGGGTAACTGGAAGACCCGGCAGAGCTGGCGTTTTCTTAAAAATAAGAGGTAAGAAAGAGAGGATTTTGATTATGGCAGAGGATTTTTTTGGAAGTTTAAGTAAGACACTGAAAAAAACAGTAGACACTGTGGGAAAGAAAACGGATGAATTTGTAGAGATTCAGAAAATCCGCACCCGTCAGCATGCACTCGAGGATCAGATCGAGAAGAATTACCAGGATATCGGACAGATTATCTACAACCGTTATCTGAACGGCGAGGCATTCGATGAGAATCTTGCCGGCATCTGCAAAGATATCACCGATCTGGAAAAAGAGATTGCAGACTGCAAGGACGAAGTGGCAAATAAGAGAGGCCGCGTTGTATGCCCGGCCTGCGGCGCAAATGTTCCGAAAGATGCCGCTTTCTGCATGCGCTGCGGCGCTGCTATGCCGGAAAAAGAAGAGGAGCCGGAGGATGCAGAGTTTGTTCACGTAGAACCGGAAGAAGCAGGCGAGGAGGAAGTATCTGAGGAAGAAAAGACCGCAGAGGAAGTTCTCGACGAAGAGCCGGAAGAAAAAGCAGAAGAGACCGAAGAAGCAGCACCGGAAGAAGAGCCAGCAGCCGAAGAAATAGAAGACGAGGCAAAAGAAGAGGAATGATCTGGACACTGCTGCCGGGAGCCATTTTCCTTGCGGACGGACGCCTGAAAAAGAAGGCAGAAGAGCAGCTAAAGGAAAATGAGCAGATCCCGGTCTGCAAGGGACATATTGTCCTGCGGAAATGCCATAACCGCGGCGTAGCGGGCGGCGGCTTCGCGGACAGCACGAAGAAGGTGGAAACTCTCACCTTCTTTTTGCTGTCCGGGCTGTGGGCACATCTTTGCACGCTGAAGGGCAAACGTAAGTGCAGGGCGAAAAAGCTCGGACTTGCGCTTACGATCGGCGGCGGTATGTCGAACTGGTATGACCGGCATAAGAGGGGATACGTGACCGATTATGTCAGTTTCCGGTTTGGACCGAAGAATTTCCGCAGGCTTGTGTTCAATTTTTCTGATTTCTGTATCTTTTTTGGACTCGCGCTGCTGACGGCAATTTCGTGCCGGGAGTCGGAGTAAAAAAGATTTTTGAAAAAAATAAAAAAATTTGAAAAAAGCTGTTGACAGATTCGGATTCATCTGGTAATATATGTTTTGTTGAGCGGCGCAAGAGTCGCAAAACAAAAATGCAGGAGTGGCGGAATTGGCAGACGCGCAGGCTTCAGGTGCCTGTGGTCGCAAGATCGTGTGGGTTCAAGTCCCATCTCCTGCATTATTTTTTTACCCTGCCGGGGAGTGATACAAAAAGTCTCCGGCAGGGTATTTTTTTACCCAGCTGGGAAGAATGAAAAATTCGCTGGCGGGGTATTTTTATTCCTACATCAGAAATAAGGGCAGGAGAGTTTCGGCTCGTGAAAAGTTGTCCAGAATTATCTCTATTATCCCTATTTTTCATAAAATCAAAAAAATTAAAATTTTTTCAAAAAAGGTG
>CAVBNJ010000272.1:0-4217 GCA_963596755.1 bacterium | reverse complement strand
ATCTCGGTTTATAAATAACGATACCCCCCGCCCGTGCTCGCTGCAGGCGGAGGGCTTTTTTGAAAATAAAATATCCCCCACGGGAGGATGTTTTATGAATATACAATGAAATATATAATCTTGAGGAGGACAAGATGAGCGAATTCAAATTAACAAGCGTAGAAGAATTCGAACAGGCTACCAATGAGCTTCTGGAAAACGGAGCCAAAGTTGGTGCGGATGCGTGGCAGTTCCGTGTAAAGAACCAGACCCCGCACTGTAAATTCGGAGAGCAGGGAACCTGCTGCCGTATCTGTTCTATGGGACCTTGCCGTATTACCCCGAAAGCATCCAGAGGTATCTGCGGATGTGATGTTCACGGTATTGTAGGACGTAACTTCCTGCGTTTCACAGCAGGCGGTTCCGCAACTCATTCTGACCACGGCCGTGAAATCTGCCACACACTGCATGAGGCAGATCCGAACGGAAGCTATAAAGTAAAAGATCCTGAAAAACTGATCCGCCTGGCAAAAGAGTGGGGCGTAGAGTATGAAGGAAAAGATATCTACGATCTGGCACACGAGATGTCCGAGCTGGCTCTGATGGAGTATGGTAAACCGTTCGGAACACAGAGATTCCTGAAACGTGCTCCGCAGCACACACAGGATATCTGGGAGAAAGAAGAGATTGCACCGCGTGCGATCGACCGCGAGGTTGCCTGTTCGTTACATATGACTCATATGGGATGCTCTTCCCTTCCGGAGGCACTGGTTCGTCAGTCCCTTCGTGCAGGTCTGTCCGATGGATGGGGCGGTTCCATGATGGGAACTGAGTTCTCCGACGTACTGTTCGGAACTCCAAAGCCGGTTGACACCGAGGCAAACCTTGGCGTTATGAAAGAGGATGAAGTAAACATCATCGTTCACGGCCACGATCCGTCACTTTCCGAGATGATCTGCGAATATGCAGATGATCCGGAGATGATCGCATACGCAAAAGAAATGGGAGCAAAAGGAATCAACGTTGCAGGTGTCTGCTGTACTTCCAATGAAGTAGCAATGCGCCGCGGTATTCCGATGGCAGGCAACTTCCTGCAGCAGGAAAACGTTGTACTGACCGGTGCCTGCGAGGCCATCGTTGTCGATGTACAGTGTATCTTCCCGGCTCTTGGACCTTTAAGCAAATGCTTCCATACCAAATTTGTTACCACAAGCCCGATCGCACAGATGCCGGATTCCGAGTACATCCGCTTCAATGCAAAGACAGCAGGTGAGAATGCAAAAGCCATCGTAAAAATGGCAGTAGAAAACTTCAAGAACCGTAAACCGGAGCTGGTACATATCCCGCATATGAAACAGAAAGCAACCGTTGGATACTCCGTTGAGTCCATCATCAAGACTCTGGACAAAGTAACCAACTCCCAGGTTGACCAGACCGGAACTCTGATGCCGCTGTGGCAGTGCGTGGCATCTGGTGTTATCCGCGGTGCAGTCGCTATGGTAGGCTGCAACAACCCGAAGGTACGCCCGGATACCGCTCACATCGAGCTGATGAAAAAACTGATTGCACACGACGTCATCATCGTTGCTTCCGGATGCTCCGCACAGGCAGCAGCAAGAGCAGGACTGATGGACAAACGTGCCAAAGATCTCTGCGGTGCAGGTCTGAAACGTGTCTGCGAGCTGGCTGATATCCCGCCGGTACTTCACATGGGTTCCTGCGTTGATATCTCCCGTATGATGGTTCTCGTATCTGAACTTGCTAAAATCGGCAACGTTAATATTTCCCAGCTTCCAGTTGTCGGATGCGCTCCGGAGTGGATGTCTGAGAAAGCAGTTTCCATCGGAAACTACGTAGTAGCAACCGGTATCGATACCTTCCTTGGTGTTGAGCCGTACGTATCCGGTTCCACAGAGGTAGCCGGACTTCTGACCAACGGTGTTCGTGACTGGGTTGAGGCCGCTTATACCGTAGAAAAAGATATTGATAAGATGGGCGACGAAATGCTTGCACGCATCGAAGAGAAACGTGCCGCACTCGGCGTATAAAAATCAGAAATAAAGAGTAAAAACCGGGCGGCTCCGCAGGTCGTTGGAGCCGCCTGCCTGAAAAAAGCAAAAAAGGATTCTGTATCATGAAAATAGCAGTAACTGGAAAGGGCGGCGTAGGAAAAACAACGATCGCTGCCACCCTTGCAAGACTTTATGCAGAAGAAGGCCATCCGGTACTGGCTGCAGATGTTGACCCGGACGCAAATCTGGGACTGGCGCTCGGATTTCCGGAAGAAATTCTGGATTCCATTGTTCCGATCACAAAAATGCGGAAACTGATTGAGGAGCGCACAGAGGCAAGTGCAGACAACCGGTTTTATAAAATAAATCCGAGAGTAAGTGATATCCCCGACAAATACAGCAAAGAGTACAATGGAGTCAAGCTCCTGACGCTCGGTACGGTAGAGACAGCAGGAAGCGGCTGCGTCTGCCCGGAGCATGTCATGCTGCGGAGAATCATCAACAGCCTGGTACTCCACCGGGGTGACGTTGTCATCCTCGACATGGAAGCAGGTCTCGAGCATCTGGGAAGAGGAACCACAGAGGGCATGGATATGTTCATCGTGGTGATTGAGCCGGGTGCAAGAAGTATTCAGACCTATAAGAATGTCAAACGTCTGGCCGAAGAGCTCGGCGTTCATCAGGTTCACGTCGTAGCAAACAAAGTACGCGACGAAAAAGATGAGGCATTCATACAGGAACGTATCCCCCCGGAAGATCTTCTGGGCATGGTCCACTACAACCCCGAAATTATGGAAGCGGACAGGGAAGGTTCGTCGCCATATGATTACAGCGCGGCTGCAGTAGAAGAGATACGGAAAATAAAAGCAAAAATCGATAAGTCAAACATGCCTGGCATGGAAAAAGTGTGATAGGAGGAAAAACACATGACATTATTCGAGAGAGTTTTTGGCGGAAATGACGCAGTATACGGCCTCACCGAGGCTGCCGTTGACGCCGCAATCGCAGCAAACGGAGAGGAGAAAGCAGTCAGCTTCCCGGACACTGCTTACGCACTCCCGTGTTACTATGCCGTAACAGGCGTAAAGGTTACCAACTTAAAAGAGATGAAAGAAGCTCTTGGCGTGGTAAAATCCCTGATGACAAGAGAGAACCAGCTCAATGACGTATTTATGTCCGGTGTTGCAACTGCACTCTGCGCAGAGTTCATCGAGGCAATCAAATACATCGACGGCGCAAAACCGTACGACGAGCCATGCTACGGCCACTTAAGCGACGCTATCATCCGTGAGCTTGGTGTACCGCTTGTAACCGGCGATATCCCGGGTGTAGCTGTTATTCTTGGAAGCGCTCCGACCGCACAGGAAGGCGTAGACCTCGTTAAGAGCTATCAGGCACAGGGTATCCTCGTAACACTGGTTGGCGGTATCATCGATCAGTGTCAGGAATTAGGATACAAGACCGGCGCAAACGTACGTGTGATCCCGCTTGGAAAAGACGTAACATCTGTTGTACACGTTGTATCTGTTGCAATCCGTGCAGCTCTGATCTTCGGTAACGTAACCGCAGGCGATGCAGGTGCACTGATGACCTACACCAAAGAGCGTGTACCGGCATTCGTAAACGCCTTCGCTCCGCTTGATGATGTGATCGTAGCATGCGGCGCAGGCGCTATCGCACTTGGCTTCCCGGTTATCACGAACGACGACAAAGACGTTCCGGCTATTCCGAAGAGCCTCATCATCCAGAAAGACGTTTCCAAATTCAACGCAACTTCTCTGGAAGCACGCGACATCAAGATCAAAATTACCAATATTGATATCCCGGTTGCATTCGCATCTGCATTCGAGGGCGAGATTATCCGCCGCGGCGATATGCAGGTTGAGTTTGACGGTTCCCGTGTAGACTGCTGCGAGCTGGTTCAGACAAAAGATGCATCGGAAGTAGAAGATCACAAGATCGAGCTGATCGGACCGGACATCGACGAGTTCGAGGTTGGTTCCAAACACAGCATTGCATACGTTGTTGAAGTTGCAGGAAAGAGCATGCAGCCAGACTTCGAGCCAGTATTCGAGCGTAAATTCCACAGCTATCTGAACTGCATCGAGGGTGTTATGCATACCGGACAGCGTGATATGATCCGTATCCGTGTCAGCAAAGAAGCTTTCAACGCAGGCTTCCGTGCAAAACACTTCGGAGAAGTTCTGTACGCACAGGTTAAGAATG
>CAVBNJ010000271.1:0-4238 GCA_963596755.1 bacterium | reverse complement strand
TTCGGTCCGCTCGTCATCTGCTTTTAAATTCAGGCAGTCTCTGAACTTGTCCGCGGAGAGTGTCACGGCAAACGGCTGTGACGGCTCGAAGCGGTCTTTTTTCAGTTCACCGAGATACAGGCCGTTCCGCAGGAAATGGAGATTCCGCACGCCGTCCGGCAGGGACGGGGAATGGTATACTTTTCCGGCGCGGACTTCCAGTTCTTCCACCGGGATCGGTGCTGTCATCTGAGACAGGAACTCGGAAAGAATCTGCTTTTCTGCCTTTGACGGGCCCGGTGCCTCCGTTCCGCGGTCTTTTTTCCGGTTTTTCTGTTTTTTATTTTTCTTTTCGATCGGTTTCTCTTCTATTTCATATTCATAAGGAACGGCTTCGCCTTTTTTCCGGAACAGGGCAAGGTAATGGCCCTCGCCGTTCATTTTGTGCGGCCAGATGCGCACGGTCTTTTCGATCTCCGGATCGCCGTTTCCCCATGCGGGATTTCCTTTCGAAAAGCCTTCGTATCCTTCCATCTCGATCAGTTCCATTTCCGGGAAATTTTCAAGAAGGAAAGAAACGGTTCCCTCGTCCTCCTGCGGGGCGAAGGTACACGTGGAATACATCATAAGACCGCCCGGTCGCAGCATTTTTACGGCATTCGAGGTGATCTCGCGCTGCAGATCCGCGAAGAAGTCCGGCCGCTCCGGGGTCCAGGTGCCGATGACTGCCTCATCCTTTCGGAACATGCCCTCGCCGGAACACGGTGCATCCACGAGGATTTTATCGAAAAAGCCCGGGAACACGTTTGCAAGGCCCGCCGGTGTCTCGTTGGTGACGAGCACGTTTTCGCTTCCGAACAACTCGAGATTGCGCAGCAGCGCTTTGGCACGGGCATTGCTGATATCATTGGCAACGAGAAGTCCCGTTCCTGCAAGGCGTGCATTCAGTTCGGTTGCCTTGCCGCCCGGGGCTGCGCAGAGGTCGAGCACACGCTCGCCCGGCGCAATCGGAAGGCGGGAAGCCGGCGTCATGGCGCTTGGCTCCTGCAAATAAAACACGCCTGCCGCATACAGCGGGGACTGGCCCATGCGCATGCCGTCCGGTACGAAATAGCCGTTTGGGATCCACGGAATTTTTTTCCATGTTCCGGAAATAAGCGGCGGAAAATCTTCGGTCCGGCATTTTTTTGTATTCACACGCAGCCCTGCCGTGCGGGGTGCGTCGTAGGAAGCCAGAAATGCGTCAAATTCATCGCCCAGCATCTCTTTCATGCGGGACAGAAATTCCTGTGGTAACTGCGCCATTGTATATTCTCCTTTTCTCTGATGGTCCGGCCTGCATGCCGTTTTGTTTTTTCACAGAAAAAGAGACAGCGGACCGATTTTTCAATCTTTTTGCTGTCTCTTTTTTGCATAGCGGAGAAGAAGGGATTTGAACCCTTGCGCCGTTTCCGACCTACTGGTGTTCGAAGCCAGACCCTTCAGCCTCTTGGGTACTTCTCCGTATTTTGTCAAATACATCATATATTATAGTGCTTTTTTCGGGATTCGTCAATGATTTTTTCATGGGTTTCCGCTGGAAATGCGGGGATTGTATTTTTTACGGAAATTTTTCGGGAAATGCGGGGGAGAGCTTGACTTTTGGGGGCATGTTATTTATGATGAAATTATCTAGGAAATGGAGGTAAATGTAATGAAACATACATATGAAAAGCCTGTGATTACTGTGGATGCAGGGATGGCAGAAGGAGTGTATGCGGCAAGCGGTGCTGGAAATACAGCCAGTATTTCTTCCTCCGCTTTAACTATAACTGCTGATTGGGGTAATGACAATGGCCAGGCAAAATTCACACTTGATCTTACCAATGTAAATCATTCTCAGTTAACTGTTGTTGTATCTTTTAATACAAATCTCGCCGGTGGTTGGGGCGGCGGTGCATCCGCTTCTGTTTCCGGCAATCAGTTAACTGCAGCCTGGTATTCCGCACCAGATAATCCTGAATTTTATGTTCAGGTAGACAGCAGCCTCAAGTCCCTCGAAATCACAGGTGTAACTTACTCAAACAAATAATCTTCCTCAGGCAGCATCCCACCCCGATGCTGCCTCTCTTTTATTCTTGTTCTTTCTCCTCTTCTGCCCTTTTCATCTCTTCTTTTTTCTTCTTTTTCACCACCCGCAGTCTCCGGAAAAATGTGCTCAGCATCTCCGAGCACTCTTCTTTCAGCACGCCGCGCTCGACCTTCACCTGATGGTTGAACTCATGCATTTCCAGCATATTCAAAATCGATCCCGCACAGCCCGCCTTCGGGTTCATGCTGCCGATGACGACTTCACTGACTCTCGCCTGCACAATCGCGCCGGCGCACATCTGGCACGGTTCCAGGGTGACGTACAGCGTACAGCCCTCCAGCCGCCAGTCGCCAAGTTTTTTGCTGGCCTTGCGGATTGCGTTCAGTTCCGCGTGGGACAGCGTGTTTTTATCCGTATTTCTGCGGTTATACCCCCGCGCAATCACCTTTCCCTCGTACACAATCACACAGCCGATCGGCACTTCCATCAGCTTTTCCGCCTTTTTTGCCTGCGTAATCGCCTGGCGCATGAAGCGCTCCCGTTCTTTTCTGTGTGCTTTTTCCTCCGGAGTTTCCAATTTTGTTTCTTCTTCCATTGCACGGTTCCTTTCTGTTTCCTGCGTATATTTCTTCTGTTTCCTGCATATCGTGAACTGTAATGTAGTGTCTCGGATTCTATGCAGGAGGTTTTTATGTCTGATTACCGGCGTTTTATTGCCTATCTATACGAATACCCGAACAACCGCAAGGGCGGATGCTGCGGCTTTGTCCGCGTGGAATCGCAGAACGATTTCTGCCGCATGGATTTTCAGATCAAATCGCCGTCGCTTCCGCCGGAGACCTCGGTCACGGTCTACGGTTTTATCCGCCGGTCGGGGCGGATGTACGGCATTCCGCTCGGAAATCTCCTCGCGGGGCGCTCCTCCACAAGCGGAAAGCTCTTCACGCACTCCGATGCGCTCGGTCAGACGGATGTCACGCTCGACCAGCTTGGCGGCCTGCTTCTGCTCTACCGCAAAACCGGTGTCATCGCCACCCAATGGGACGATCTTCCGATCCAGCCGGAGTTTTTCTCACCCTCTCTGCCGGAACCGGAACCAGAGCCAGCACCGGAGCCGGAACCAGCAGCCGAAACCTCAGCCGAGCCAGAAACAGCAGCCGAGCCCGTCCAGCACGAAGTTTCCACCGAACCCGTCCCTGCCGCAGAACTTTATCCACAAAATCCCGCACCGGAATCCACCGTTTCCACGGAAATCCCCGCACCGGAACCGACACAGCCCCTCCCGGATTCCGCCGCCCCGTCGCTACATATGACCTCAGCCGACACTCCCTCCGCGCCGTCCCCGTCCCGCGCGGATCTCTATCTTCAGCTTCAGGATCAGTTTCCGGAGTTTCACCCGTTCCCGGACGATGACATCACCGACTGTCTGCGGCTTTCCATCGACGATCTCCCACAGCTCCGCGCCGCCGGCCTTTCCGCCGATGCGAACCGCTTCGTCCTCCACGGCTCCTCATCCTACCGCCATCTGCTCCTCGCCCGCAGCCGCGATCAGCAGGAAATCTGGTATTTCGGCGTCCCCGGCGTCTACACGCCGAATGAACAGTTCATGGCGAGCCTCTTCGGCTTTTTCCACTTCAAACAGGCGATGCGCCCAGCCGAACTCGCGCCCGATGCCCGCTTCGGCTACTGGTACCGCACGCTTTAAGCGTTTTTAATCGACGCCGCGGATTTCCACCGTCTCGATCTTTCCGCGCAGAATCTCGCAGAACTGCTCGAGCTGCTCCCTCGCATACCCCGAGAACACCGGATCAATCACATAATCCGACTCCCGGTAATTCTGCAGGAAGTACCGTTTCGCCCCGGAAAGCCACTTTCCGATCGCCTCGATCTCTTCCCTGCCGTGCAGCTCCTTGCAGAGCGTTGTCCGGAACTCATAGTCCACCACACCGCTCTTCAGAAATTCCACCGACTCATTGATCCGCATCACATCCAGCTTTTTCACGCCCGCCGTCTCGGCATACCGGGACGGCGCGTTTTTGATGTCCATGGCAACGTAATCGATCTTTTTCTCTTTCGCCAGCTTTTTCAGGATTTCCGGCCGGTACCCGTTTGTGTCGAGTTTTACCAGATACCCCATCTCTTTTATTTTCGTCACAAACCGTTCCAGATCCGGGTCCAGTGTCGGCTC
>CAVBNJ010000270.1:0-4253 GCA_963596755.1 bacterium | reverse complement strand
CCCTGTCTTCCCGTTTCCGCTTTATCTGCCACCGGATTTCTCCAGGTGCTCGTGCGGCGGATTTCCAGCACACCCTGCTCTTCCATCGTGCGCAGCGTGTCGGCGGTGATCTTCAGCTCCCCGCTCACAGCCGGCCCCGGAAGAACCGGCTGTACCAGCAATGCATTTAACAGACGGATCCGCGCTTTGTAATTTTTCTTTTTGTAGTTTTCCAGCAGTTTCTCACACGTTTCGCGATCCGCCAGAAGTGCAATCTCGCGCGTTTCCTTCCCGCGCGCCTTTACTTTGACCGGAAGCACGGTCTTCAGCGCCTGGATCATCGTCGATCCATACGTGTGACGCATCCAGGCGGCAAGCGCGATCAGTTTTGTCTCGACGGTCGCCGCGTCTTGCGGCACACCGGAAATCGTTTTCATCCGGCTTTCCGGATATTTTGCTTCCGTTCCGACGGACAGGACGTAGCCGGTGATGGTGCGGTTTCCGTTTCCAAACGGAATCTCCACCGCCGTTCCCGGCCCGATCTGCCCGACAAGTTCCGGCGGAACCTTATACTGAAACGTCCGGTCCAGCTTTTCATTTGTGATATCTACGATTACATCAGCGTAAACGCTGCTCATACATTCCCCTTACTTTCTTTACTCTCTTCCAGTATTTCCCGGATCAGCACTCTCTCATCCATCTCGTACCGTTTCCCCTTCCGGATCTGGTATGTCTCGTGGCCTTTTCCCGCAAGCACAACGAGATCGCCCGGCTGCCGGTTTTCGATCACATACCGGATCGCCTCTTTGCGGTCTGCGATTTCGATAAAAGCGCCGTCCGTCTTTGCGATACCCGTCCGGATATCATCTAAAATCGCCTGCGGCTCCTCATCCCGCGGATTGTCCGAGGTGATGACGGTCAGATCCGCCAGGCGCCCCGACACCTCTCCCATCTGGAAGCGCCGGTCCCGCGCGCGGTTTCCGCCGCAGCCAAAGAGACAGATGAGGCGCTTCGGATGGTATTCCCGCAGTGTCTTCAAGAGGCTTTCCAGGCTCATCGCATTGTGTGCGTAGTCGATAAGAAGCGTCATTTTTGGATCAACCGGAACCGCCTCACACCGCCCGCAGACGCGGACTGTGGAAAGTGCCTCCTGCATCGCCCGTACCGGAATTCCCATCTGCGCACAGACGGCAATGGCGGCAAGCGAATTGGAGACCGAAAACAGACCCGGCAGATCTACCCGCACCGGAAAGTCTGTCTTTCCCCGCACCCGGTACGATACGCCAAGCACGCCCAGGTTTTGATCAAGGGCTGCATCCGCTGCCATAAAATCCGCTTCCGTCCGGCACCCGAATGTCACGAGCCGGCAGGTGCTCTGTCTTATGATCTCTGCAAATCTTTCGTCATCCCGGTTTACAATTCCGGTTCTGCACGTGCGAAGCAGCTTCTTTTTGCACGCCAGATATTCTGCAAAGCTCTCATGCTCCCCCGCCCCGATATGGTCGTTTCCAATGTTGGTGAAAACGCCGTAATCGAAGGTGAAGCCATCACACCGGTGCTGTTTTTCCGCCTGCGAGGAGACTTCCATCACAACGTGGGTGCATCCCTCCCGCACCATCTCAGAAAACAGCTTCTGCAGCGTGACCGGATCCGGCGTTGTGTTCTCCGACGGAATCCGCCGCGTGCCGATCCTCGTCTCAATCGTTCCGATCAGGCCTGCGCGGATGCCTGCTTTTTGCAGGATTTCGTAAATCATATATGCAGTCGTCGTTTTTCCCTTGGTACCGGTCACACCGATCGTCACCAGGTGCTGCGCCGGATCCTCCTCCAGAGCGCACGAAAGCTGTGCCAGCGCCTCTCTGCTGTCTTTGACCAGCAATACGGTCACGTGTTCCGGAATTTTTTCCAGTTCCCGCTCCGCAATGAGGACACCCGCGCCCTTTGCGACTGCTTCTTCTGCATACGCGTGGCCGTCCGATCTGCTTCCGCGGATGCAGACGAACACGTTCTGCGGCTGTACTTTTCTGCTGTCGTATGTGATTCCTGTAACTTCCGCATCCAGGCTTCCCTGCTGGAGCCGGTATGCGATCCGCTTTTGTAACGTGCGCATGTTTTTCATGCCGGGACCTCCCTTTCACGTTTCAAAACCCTACGACTCAGATACTTTTATAGAATACCATAGTCCGAAAAACATTTCAATGTGCGCAATGTCGGTTTCTTCTTGATTTTTGCATCTATAAACTTTATAATAGTCCTATATTGATGCCTGGTTTTTTCGTATCAAAATTTATGAACTGCAAAGAGAGGTATCTTCCAATGAAAAGAAAAAAAATAGTTGTTGCACTGGGACACAAAGCTCTTGGAACTACGCTGCCGGAACAGAAAGCAGCCGTAAAACGTTCCGCAAAAGTAATCGCAGATCTCGTTGCAGCCGGTGCTGATGTTGTCATCACACACAGCAACGCTCCGCAGGTCGGCATGATCCACATGGCCATGAACGAGTTCGGAAAAATGCACACCGACTACAGCGCAGCCCCGATGTCTGTCTGCTCCGCCATGAGCGAGGGCTACATCGGCTACGACCTGCAGAATGCCATCCGTGCCGAGCTTCTCCGCAGAGGAATCTTCAAAACCACTTCCACGATTCTTACACAGGTTGAAGTTGATCCGTACGACGACGCATTCAACAACCCGGTCAAACTGATCGGCCGTACGCTTACCAAAGAAGAGGCTGACGCCGAGGAAGAAAAAGGAAACTACGTCACGAAGACCGAGGACGGCTACCGTCGAATCGTTGCCGCTCCGAAGCCGCAGGATATCGTAGAAATCGACTCCATCCGTCTTCTTCTCGATGCCGGACAGGTTGTCATCGCAGCAGGCGGCGGCGGAATCCCGGTTCTCCCGCAGAACGAAGAGTTAAAGGGTGCATCCGCAGTCATCGAGAAAGACCTCACCAGCGGCCTGATGGCAGAAATGCTGAACGCCGACATGCTGATGATCCTGACCAGCGTAGAGAATGTATCCATCAACTATGGTACTCCGGATGAGAAACCGCTGGAACACATCACCGTTGCCGAGGCAAAACAGTACATCGCAGAAGGCCAGTTCGGAGAAAACTCCATGCTGCCGAAGATGGAAGCTGCTGTTTCCTTCCTCGAGAAAGGCATCGGCCGTACCGCAGTCATCACTTCCATTGATTCCGCTCTCGCCGGATTCCAGGGAAAAACTGGTACGATTATCGAATAACAAAAATAACAAGTCATACAAAAAAGGATTCCCACATTCGGGAATCCTTTTTTATTGCTTTGTATTAAATTAGAATGTAAATTTATCTGCAAAGTAAGCGTCGAGATCCTCAATTTTGATTCTCTCCTGCTCCATGGTGTCACGGTCACGAACGGTAACAGCACCGTCGGTCTCGGAATCAAAGTCGTAGGTGATGCAGTACGGAGTACCGATCTCATCCTGACGGCGATACCGTTTTCCGATGTTTCCACGGTCATCAAATTCGCAGTTGTATTTCTTGGACAGTTCTGCAAAGATCTTCTCAGCGCCCTCGTTCAGCTTCTTGGAAAGCGGAAGCACACCGATTTTTACCGGTGCCAGTGCCGGATGGAAATGCATTACCGTACGAACGTCGTTCTTCTCTGCGTCGAGAACTTCCTCATCGTAAGCGCTGCACAGGAATGCCAGAACAACACGGTCAGCACCAAGTGACGGCTCGATAACGTACGGGATGTATTTCTCGTTCTTCTCCGGATCGAAATACGTCATATCCTGTCCGGATACGTTCTGATGCTGGGTCAGGTCGTAATCGGTACGGTCTGCGATTCCCCACAGCTCGCCCCATCCGAACGGGAACAGGAACTCGATATCGGTTGTTCCTTTACTGTAGAAGCAGAGCTCTTCCGGAGAATGGTCTCTTGCACGCATCTCGTCGTCTTTCATGCCGAGGCTCTTCAGCCAGTTGATGCAGAAGCCTCTCCAGTACTGGAACCACTCAAGGTCAGTGCCAGGCTCGCAGAAGAATTCCAGCTCCATCTGCTCGAACTCACGGGTACGGAAGGTGAAGTTACCCGGTGTGATCTCGTTACGGAAAGATTTACCGATCTGGCCGATACCGAACGGGATTTTCTTTCTGGAAGTACGCTGTACATTCTTGAAGTTTACGAAGATACCCTGTGCAGTCTCCGGACGAAGGTATACGGTGTTTTTCGCATCCTCGGTAACGCCCTGGAAGGTTTTGAACATCAGGTTGAACTGACGGATATCGG